>RDXP01000090.1 GCA_004292865.1 Sphingobacteriales bacterium | reverse complement strand
GGGTTGTTTTTCCTTTTTTTCTTTGGGTTCTTTTTTTTCTTTAGCTACTTTTTCAACTTTTTCTTTGGGTTGTTTAACCGCCTTTTCCTTTTTTTGTTTGGGTTCTTTTTCCTTTTTTTCTTTAGCTACTTTTTCTGTTTTTTCTTTGGGTTCTTTTTTCTTTTTGGTTGTTTCTTGTGCAAAAATTGTAGTCGAAAGCACAAGCAAGGCAAGTATTAAAGTTATTTTTTTCATTGTTTCTATTTTTAAATGGTTATACGTTTTGTTATTTACTAAAAAATCCTTTAACGGTATCTATAATTCCGCCATAGTTTGTTTGGCCATCTTTTTGTCCATCAAGCATATCTATTATACTAGTCATAGTACTTCCGTTACCACCAAGGCTATTTACAATACCGTTTAAATCGAAACTACTATCATTAGGGTCGTTGGCTTTACTGGCCAGCTTGCCTATTACCGTAGGTATTATGCTGGCGGCTATGCCTGTGGCAACTTCGTTATTGATACCTAGCTTGGTCATCAAATTGCTTACTACATCGGCGTTTAAATTACCTGTTAAAGCATCAGTAGCATTGCCATTATTTGCAAACAGGCTACCTAAATCGGCCAAATTTCCGCTATTTACCTCGTTTTTTAGGGTTTCAAAGATGGAGCTGGTAGTAGTTTCAATAGCCGCTTGATTTTGTTCGTTTGGGATAGCTGGGTTGTTAATAATAGCATCCCCAGCATTTTCTTGTACAAGTTTTAAAAGGTTTTCTAACATGGTTGTTGGTTTAATGGTTATACAAATAAAAGTAAATTATTTTTCGAATGCAATAGGGCGGCGGGCTTCGGGCGGCGGGCAGCGAGCTTCGGGCTTCGAGCTTTCGGGCAACGGGCTTCAGAACTAGCCTTGAGCTAAAGTTTACCCTTTAATAACAAACCAAACAAGAAGCCCGTTGCCCGAAGCCCGAAAGCCCGAGGCTAATTAATTAAAACGTAATTCGAGCTTGCGGAGTTATATCTTGCCCTACAAAATCATTATTTAGGTATTTGTAATGGCCGGCTATGGCTATCATGGCGGCGTTATCTGTGCAGTATTGAAAATCGGGGATATATACCGTCCAATTATTTTTTTTGGCTTCGGCGTTTAATGCTTGGCGCAAGCCCGAGTTGGCCGAAACACCTCCAGCAATAGCGATATGGCTAATTTGATATTGCTGCGCTGCTTTTTTAAGTTTATTGAGTAAAATGCTAACAATGCGTTCCTGTACCGATGCGCAGATGTTGTTTATGTTTTGCGCCAAAAAATCGGGATTTTTTTTGATATTATCTCTCACAAAATAAAGTATAGCCGTTTTTAATCCGCTAAAGCTAAAGTTTAAATCCGGGATGTTGGGCTCGGTAAACGAGTAGGTACTGGGCTCGCCCAATTGTGCATATTTATCAATCAATGGGCCGCCTGGGTAGGGTAAGCCTAGTATTTTTGCGGTTTTATCAAATGCTTCGCCTGCGGCATCATCAAGGGTTTGGCCAATAATTTCCATATCGAAGTAATTTTTTACCAATACTATTTGCGTATGCCCGCCCGATACCGTGAGGCAAAGAAAAGGAAAGATGGGCGGACTATAATTTTCGGTATTTTTGGGGGCAATAAAATGAGCCAAAACATGCGCCTGTACATGGTTTACTTCTATTAATGGGATATTTAGCCCTAGTGCAAAAGCTTTGGCGAACGATACACCTACCAATAACGAGCCTAATAAACCAGGGCCACGTGTAAAAGCTACTGCTTGTATCTGATTTTTGTTTATTTTAGCATCGCTTATGGCTTGGTGTACGGTTGGGATAATGTTTTGTTGATGTACACGCGAGGCTAATTCGGGTACTACGCCGCCGTAATTTTGGTGTATAGTTTGGTTGGCAATACTATTTGATACAATTTTACCGTCTATACAAACAGATGCGGAGGTTTCATCGCAAGATGATTCGATAGCTAATATAATAATTGCCATAATTGATTTTAAATTTTAAACTGTAAACTTATCAAAAAAGTATTAAAAATTTTTGCTGGGCTGTTGCTGTTTTTACTGCTTATGGTGGCTGTGGTTATATTTGTGGCGCAACTGCCTCCGGTACAAACTTGGGCTGCAAAAAAAGCCGCCACCTATTTATCGCAACAGCTTAAAACCAAGGTAGAGGTTAAAAATCTATACCTAAAACCTTTTAAATCATTGGTTTTAGAGGGTTTATATGTAGAAGATTTACAAAAAGACACCCTATTACTAGTGCCTAAACTTGTGGTGGATATTAGCGAATTTTCGCCTTTAAAACGTAGGAAAATTGCCTTAAATAATATTGAACTTTATAACGGTAAGTTTTATTTTAAAAAACTAAAAGATAGCTCGAGTAATTTAAGTTTTATTATTAATTATTTTAATTCGGGTAAGCCCGATACTACCAAAAGCAGGCCTTTCGACCTTTCGTTCGATAAAATAACGGTTAAAAATTTCGATTTTAAGTACAAAAATTATCTGTTTAAAGACACCCTTAGCCACCAAGTTAATTACGAGGATATACACCTTAAACAATTAAACGTAGGCCTAGTAGGCTTAGATATTAAAAATCATTTGCTTAAAGCCCAAATAAATAAACTAAGTTTTAAAGAAAAATGTGGTTTCGTATTAAACGATTTAAGCACCCAAGCCATTATAGATAGCAACCAAATTGTACTTAACAATTTACAATTGCTTACGCCAAAATCAAATTTGCATGATTTTTTTAGCATGAAGTTTAATAGCTTTGATGATTTCGACGATTTCGAAAACAAAGTAAGCATGGAGGGCAACTTTAAGGATGCTAAAATTGCTTCAACGGATGTATCTTATTTTTCATCGGCCTTGCGTAAAATGGATATAGCTATAAAAGTGGATGGTAAAATAAAAGGTAGGGTAAATAACTTAAAAGCCAAAAACCTACAAATAATGGCCGGCAAGGCCACATACATTAAAGGCAATTTTTATATCAAAGGATTGCCCGACATTAAAAACACTTTTTTAAACCTCAATTTTAACCAAGTTGCCACCAATAAAACCGATTTGGATGCCATTATAACCAGTGTAACGGGCAGCAAAAAATCGCTTATCCCCAGCATAGTTAGCAAGTTAGGTAATGTAAATTTTAAGGGAAATTTTAAGGGTTTTACTAATAATTTTATTGCTTATGGCGAGTTTAAAACCAAGCTAGGCAGGCTAAAATCGGATGTAAATTTAAAAATTGATAAAACTGGCATACCCAGCTATGTTGGTAAAGTGCAAACTTTCGATTTTGATATCGGCCAGTTATTAAACCAAAAATCGCTAGGCAAAACCAGCCTTAAAGCCAATGTAAATGGCCATGGATATGAAGTAAAAAAATTACGTGAAGCCCTATTGGCTACTGTTGATTATATTGATTTTAACAATTACCGCTACCACAATGTTACCATAGATGGGCAGTTTAAGCAGCAGCGGTTTATAGGTAAAATAGGTATAAACGATAAAAATTTAGCTTTAAACTTTAATGGCAATGTTAACCTTAACCCACAATTACCCGAGTTTAAATTTTATGCCAATATAGGCCATGCCAACCTACGCAAATTACATCTCGCCAAAGATACCATTGGCATTGCTGCCGATTTCGAAACCAATTTTAGTGGCAATAGCTTGGATAATATACAAGGCAGTTTATCCCTCAATAAAATTAAAGTAAACACCCCCCAAAAAACATTTACCATCGATTCGGTATATTTAAAAGCCAATGGCATGGGTGCCAATAGGCTGCTAGCACTTAGCTCAGATATTGGCGATGCCAACATACGTGGCCTATACGATTTAGCTACCTTACCTTCGGCATTTAAGGTGATTGTAAAAAAATATATTCCATCCTTACAAACAGTTATTGTAGCACCAAAAAAACAAAATTTTCAGTTTAATTTCGATTTAAAAAATATGGATGCCCTTACATCTATATTTTTACCCACGCTTAGTATCCCCGAAAGGGGTAGCTTTAACGGAAAATTTAACTCCGACTCGGGCTTGGTAAAACTTACTGGCTTTGTAAAAACAATTAAGTACGATAAAATCGTATATCATAACCTCATTATCGACCAAAACACATTACCCAATAGCCTAGAGGCCATTGTTTCTTTAGATAAAGTTAACCTTACCGATAGTGTTATTGTACATAATATTATTATCCAAAACACTTTAAAAAATGATAGCCTTTCGTTTAACGTAAAGCTATCCGATAAAGATGCGATTAACCAGCTGGATTTGTACGGCTTGGTAGAATTTGGTAAAGATACTACCGCCAAATTAAGCATCCTACCATCGGATATTGTGATAGATAACCAAGTGTGGAAGGTACAGGATAAAGCCCGCATAAAATTTGATAACGATAAAACCAAAATCGAAGGGTTTAACTTATCCAATAACCAGCAATTGATAGCCGTTAACGGTATTGTATCGGCCAATCCCGATGATTTGCTGGCCGTGGTGATGGAAAACGTGAGCCTAAAATCGCTTAGCCGATTATCCAAAGGCTCGGGTATAAACCTATCGGGCACCCTAAATGGGAATATAAATTTAGCCTCTATACTGGCCAATCCAGATATTAAATCTGATATTAAAATTGATTCGTTACAATACAACAAAACATTTATAGGCGATTTACAATTGGCCTCCACCTTTAATAACCAAACACAAAAAATTGATGTAAAAGCCCTTATTGATACCCGTGGCCTAAAAACAATGGACGTAAACGGAAGCATCAATATTAAAAGCGAAACCGATAATTTAGACCTAAATGTACTGCTTGATAAAACCGAGATAATTATTTTCGACCCTTTTGTAAACGATTTGGTATCGCACCTATCGGGGCAAATATCATCCAACTTAAAAATAACTGGGCCCTTTAAAAACCCAAAAATAAACGGTACCGCAGGGTTTATAAACACAGGCTTAACCGTAAATTATTTAAACACCGCCTATACCATTAACGATAACGTGGATATAGAAAACAGCGTAATCAAAATAAATAACCTAGGTATAAAAGATATACGCAATAATATAGCCCGTGTAAATGGTACGGTTGACCTAAGCAACTTAGATAACCCCGATATTGAGATTAACCTAAATGCCAGTAATTTTATGGCCTTAAATACTTCGGCCAAAAATAGCCAAGCGTATTATGGGCTGGCTTATGCCACAGGCGATTTTAACTTTAACGGCCCCACAGATGCCATGCGCATAGTAATAAACGCCAAAACCGAGCGGGGTACCACCTTTACCATACCGCTTAATGGTGCCGCAACCGTGGGAGCAAACGATTTTATATTTTATGTTTCAAAAGATACCTTGCGCAATAAAAGAGGCGATGAAAACTTTTTTAAGGGCTTAGTGATGGAGTTTGAACTGCGGGTTGATGAAGCATCGCAGGTAAATATATTAACCGATGTGGGAAACTTAGCAGGTGCAGGTAATGGCGATTTTAGGCTATTAATTACATCGCTAGGCGATTTTGAAATGTATGGCGATTATGTAATTGATAAAGGAAAGTTTGATTTTACAGCCAATAACGTAATTAACAAAACTTTTGAAATACGCAAAGGAGGAGATATAAGATGGACAGGCGACCCCTCAAATGCCAATATTAACTTAAACGCCATATACTCTACCCGTACCGCACTGGCGCCACTTTACCTTGCCGCTGGGCAAACCCAAACTGATGATAGGCGAAACGAAACCGTATTGGCACAGGCGGTAATGTTTTTAAGCGGTTCGTTGCTTGCACCCGATATTAAATTTCAATTAGAGTTTCCTAACAATACCGAAATAAAAACCCGCCTAGGAGGTTACCTTAATAACCAAGATAACGAGAACCAACAAGTAGTAAACCTAGTGGTACGCAATAGTTTTAGTGGGAGTGCTAGTGGTGGTATAGGTTTTCAAAATAGCGATTTAATAAGCTCTGCATCAGAACTTGCTTTTAGTAAACTCAACAATATTATATCACAATCGCTAAAGGTAAAAAACCTCGATTTTAATATCCGATCGGGCAACGAATTTGGCGGTAGTTATCGGTTTTTGGACGATAGGTTTACGGTAAGAGGAAATTTTTCGAACAATAGGTACAGTGCATTAAGCAATAGCCTTATCAATAACAATTTATTTAATACTCCTTTAACCGATGTTACCCGCGATTTGGAATTTAATTATAACCTTAAAAAAGATGCCAGCTTTGTGGCAAAAGGCTTTCAGCGGCCAGCCAACCGCGATTTTTTTAACCTTAACCGCGATATTTACATTAATGGCCTAGGTTTAGTTTATACGCAAGAATACGATACCTTTGGCGAGTTTTTGCGCAATACCTTTAAAGGTAAAAATAAAGTAACAGCCCCAAAAGCACTTCCTGTAAAAAAAACAACTGCTATTAAACCTTAGTTAGGCTTTTATAAGCCCTTTTTGTATATTATTTGTTCGGGCAGTTATGCTTCAAAATAATTATATTTGCCCCATAAAATGAGCGATAACAGGTATAATCAGCGTGGTGTTTCGGCTGGCAAAGAAGATGTGCACAATGCCATCAAAAACATAGATAAAGGTATTTTTCCGAAAGCCTTTTGCAAAATAATACCCGATATATTGGGCAACGATGCTGCGTATTGCAATATTATGCATGCCGATGGGGCAGGTACAAAATCATCGTTGGCGTATATGTATTGGAAACAAACGGGCGATTTATCGGTATGGAAAGGCATTGCACAAGATGCTATTATCATGAATTTAGACGACCTACTATGTGTAGGTGCAACCGAAAATATTTTGCTATCATCAACCATTGGGCGCAATAAAAACCTAATTACTGGCGAAGTAATAGCCCAAATTATTAACAGTACCGAAGAAATATTAGCCGACTTACGCCAACAAGGTATTTCGATTTTTAGTACTGGTGGCGAAACCGCCGATGTAGGCGATTTAGTACGCACCATTATTGTAGATTCGACCGTTACCTGCCGCATGAAACGTAGCGATGTAATAAGCAACCAAAAAATACAAGCTGGCGATGTAATTATAGGGCTATCATCAATAGGGCAAGCTACTTACGAAACCGAGTATAATGGCGGTATGGGTTCTAATGGTTTAACATCGGCCAGGCATGATGTTTTTAACAAACCCCTAGCAATGGAGTTTCCCGAAAGTTACGACCATGCCGTACCCGAACATTTGGTGTTTTCGGGAAATAAAACACTTACAGAAAATATCGAAATAAACCCAAGCCTAAGCGTAACCGCTGGCAAACTGGTGCTATCGCCCACCCGAACGTATGCCCCCGTAATTAAAAAAATATTAGATAAATACCGCCACCAAATACATGGAATGGTACATTGCAGCGGCGGCGCACAAACCAAGGTGCTGCATTTTATTGATAATTTGCATATCATTAAAGATAACCTTTTCCCTATCCCACCCTTATTTAAACTGATACAAGAACAATCAAACTCCGACTGGAAAGAGATGTACAAAGTATTTAACATGGGCCACCGCATGGAAATTTATGTAGATGAAGCCTTGGCACAAGATATTATAGCCATTTCGCAATCATTTAACATTGATGCACAAATTGTAGGCCGGGTAGAAAACGCAGCTAGCAAAAAAGTAACTATACAATCTCCTTTTGGGGTTTTTGAGTATGAATAGCAGCAGGCTTTCGGGCGGAGGGCTTTCGGGCTGCGGGCTTTCGGGCTGCGGGCTTTCGAGCTTCGGGCAACGGGCACTCCGCAGATAAACGTTGAAAAGTTTTTTGAATTTTTACTTTTGAATTTTCACTTTATAACTCCTTGAAAGGTTTTTTGAATTTTTACTTTTGAATTTTCACTTTATAACTCCT
>RDXP01000124.1 GCA_004292865.1 Sphingobacteriales bacterium | reverse complement strand
AGGCTAACTAGCTGACCGTTATCGTACAGCATTTTTTCGAAATGTGGGATATGCCATTTACCATCAACCGAGTAGCGGGCAAAACCACCACGCAAATGATCGTAAATACCGCCTGCCGCCATTTTATCTAGCGTAAGCGAAACAATAATTTGCAGTGCTTCGTCTTTTAACAAATGTGCGGCTTGCATTAAAAACGCCCAGTTATTAGGCATCGGGAATTTTGGTGCTCGGTTATGGCCGCCATCTGCAAAATCGAAAAGCATTTTCCAAGGCTTTATTATTTCGGTAAGATGGGCTTGCGTGTAGGTTTTTTGTTCGGTTACTAATTTGATTTTATCGCCATCTTTTATGCCTTGGGTTAAGCGTATGGCGTATTCTTCGGCTTCTTGGGGTTTGGTATCCCAAAATTGGGCTAGGTTTAATAACAGTTTTTTCCAATCTTGCTTAGGGAAATAAGTACCGCCGTAAATAGGTTGCTGGTTGGGCAGGCAAAAACAGTTTAGAGGCCAACCGCCACGGCCTGTCATTAGCTGTACAGCGGCCATATAAATTTGGTCGATATCAGGCCGTTCTTCCCTATCTACTTTTATGCACACAAAAAATTGGTTCATTAGCTCGGCAACTTTCACATCTTCAAAGCTTTCGTGTTCCATTACGTGGCACCAGTGGCAAGCCGAGTAGCCTATGCTTATTAATAGCAACTTGTTTTCGGCTTTGGCTTTTTCCAATGCTTCGGTTCCCCAAGGATACCAGTTTACTGGGTTATTAGCATGTTGCAATAGGTAGGGCGATGTGGAGGCTGATAAACGGTTCATATATTTTACAAAAGTATAAATACTATGGTGTAAATAGGTAGGGGAATGATAAATTTACACAGCAATTTATAGCTTTAAAAAATATGCTAAAACCACGTTTTAAAACCAAACCCGATGATGATTTGGGTTTTGGAAAACTGCCTACACAAAATAACCAGCGCATGATGAACAAAGATGGTTCATCAAATTTACAGCGCAAGGGTTTACCATTTTTTAAACCTCACGAAGCCTATAACTCGTTAATTTACATGAGTTGGACTAAGTTTTGGGTAATTATTTTAACGGTTTATTTTTTGATAAACACGCTTTTTGCTAGTATATACCTTTGCTTAGGTAAGCAGGCTTTGGCAGGTAGTGAGGCTAAAAATACTTTCGAACAATTTTTTGATGGTTTCTTTTTTTCGGCGCAAACCATATCAACGGTAGGTTATGGGCATTTAAGCCCGTCGGGTATGCTTACCAGCAGTGTTGCCGCTTTTGAGTCGTTATTAGGTTTATTGGCTTTTGCCATGGCCACAGGTTTATTATATGGGCGTTTTTCGAGGCCAAATTCTAAGATGGCTTATAGCAATAATATATTAGTAAGCCCTTATAAAAATGGCAAAGCGTTTATGTTACGGCTGGCTAATTTTCGCAGTAACCAGTTGATTGATTTAGAGGTTGAAGTATATTTAGCTTATAATATTGAAACAGAAAACGTAAAAACGAGGCAATTTTTAAAATTGAACCTCGAACGTGATAAAGTGGCTATTTTGGCCACCAGCTGGACAATTGTACATGCCATTACCGATGATAGCCCCCTATTGGATTTAACAAAACAACAATTAATTGATAGCGATGCTGAGTTTTTGGTGCTGCTTAAATCATTTGATGATGCCTTTGCACAAGTGGTACACTCGCGTACATCATACAAGGCTGATGAAATTATTTATGATGCAAAATTTGTAACCATGACAAGTACAAACGAAAATGGCTTAATGGAGTTTGATATTTCTAAAATAGGGTACTTTAATTTGATTTAATTGCCTTGTGGTTTTTAAGTGAGGCGTATGCCAAAAGTTTTTTAATGATATACCTAAAGTTTCGGAGATAAATATTGAGGTGTTTTCCTGTTTTTTTTATTTAAGATGGTGCTTACAACCAGCTTTGTGTGCTTTGCGTTTTTTCTTGGTAAACTTTTCGGTAAAAATAATTTTAGGTTTTACCGCACAAAACGACGTGTCTCGTCCTGAAAAAAGTTTATACTTTTTCTAAATAATTCTGTTTACAGTTTATCTTCCCTTTCAACTGCTTCTTCACGTTTATAAAAATATTCCCAGTGAATAAGTTTTATTGGTAAATGTTTCGAAGTCCAACTAACTTTTCTTTTTTTGTGTTCATCAATTCTTCTTCCCAAATCATTTGTTTGACCTATATAAAATGAATTGTATGAACATTTTAAAACATAAACACAAAACTTCCCTTCAAATGGCTTTGGCGCAGGCAGGTCTTTTGCCAAACCTGAACCTCGTCTCCAGGCGTAAAAAAAATCATAAGGTGCAAAGGATTGCGTTAAAAGAAATTTTTGTAAATCTTCATCAATCAATACTTCGTCTGGCTTTCGGGATATTGTAATACCCAAGTGGTGGAGAAATCCTTATTGCCCCAACAATTCGGTAAACGCTTTTTCTAAACTTGCTTCTGTAAATTTCATTCAATTCTTTTTATTAATTCACTAAAGCATTTTGCAACATCTTTTTCATTAGGTATTGGTTTATATGCTAAAGCGGATAACTCAGTTTTATACTTTTCTTTTATTTGTTTCCATAAGGTTGAAAAATTAGTTACCAAAGGCGATTCCGAAATGGATTTAGTCTGCCAATCTTTCGGCTCTTCAAACATTTCTCTATCGTGACTAAGAATGGTATCAAATTGTTTCTTGAACGAATCTGATGCTACAAATTCTGCACATTCGGGATTCTTCATTAAATAATACAAATCGTAAAAGTGTCTTATCTTTTCTGAAATACTTTCAGCCGTATTTTCCTTAAATGAAAATCGAATTAATGACACCATCTTTTCCAATAGCGTTTGCTCTTTGCTCAATACGTTCACTTCAAAGGATTGTAGATTGTATTGCTCAATGTATTTTTCATTGTTTGTTTGCATCAAAAAATCAAACACCATACTTTGAATGGTGAGTTTTTTATATGGAAAGGGATTAGCAAACGAGTTTATTTCAACAATGAGTTTGTTATTTGCATTGCTTTTTTCTGTGGTAACATATTCAAAAACAGATTTTCTAAATCTTGAACCTTTACTTGTTACACCTTCCATTTGCAACTCAGTTAAATCGGGTGTAATTTCTTTTTCAATGGTTCGGATGATGGTTTTTATCTCATTGCCTGTTTTCCCTTTGTTATTTATGATGGCTATATCCACATCTTCCGAAAATCGTTCTATCAGATTGTATCCTTTTGATAACGATGTACCACCTTTGAAAACAGATTCATCAACATATTTACTTTTTGCCAAACGACTTAACACCAATGTTATCCAGTAATCTTTTTCTACAAAATTTATATTAATCTTAAACTCATTAGCCGTCAACAAAATCAATCTTTTAAATTCTATTTCATCTAAATGCAATTTCATTTTATATTCCAATTTTCTATAGTTGGTAAAATTTCACTTTTAATACTTAATTTATAAATTGATGTTGGATTCAAACTTTCTTTTAAGCTGATAAAGTTAAATTCTTTTGGAGAAATATATTCAACTATAGCACCCAATAATGCTCTAACCCTTGGTGGATATTGTAAGGCATATTTTATTAAGTTCTCAATATCTTTTTTTTCAAAAACTTTAATTTTCGGAATCAATATTTTTAAAGCATTACTTGGTGATGAATCAGGAATAGATTTTATGTCTTTTAATGCATCAAGAATACCCAGTAAAGGATAGTTTTCTTCTGTAACTTTTACATACGTTTTTACACATTTGGTTTTTAACCAACTAACATTTATTTTTTTTCTGCTGCGGTTTGTTGCTATTGTTGTTGTAAATGCCATTTGTGTGGTAAGACTTAATTGGTTGTACAATACATAACCTGTTATATAGCCCGTTCTTTTGCCATTTTCGTATAAATAGTTTTGAAGAATACAATTGTAATCGGGTGGCATTGCCCCAAATACTGAAATTTCAGGTTTATAGAACAAGCCCTTCGATACTTTTTTAATTACTCCTTTTTTTTGCAAACGCTCTATTGCCTTGGCTGCTGTTACGAAATCAGTTTGCTTAATACCCAAATCGGCATAGCCAAAAGGCTCACTTTCGGGTATGCTTTTTATCTTTTCTCGTATTTGCTCTGCTACTTTCATAGTACAAAGATACGCACTTTTATACAAATGTCAATTTTTTTGCGCAAAAAACTTGACATTTGTAATTGTCAATGATAAGGGGCTAGTGGTTAATGTGAATTGTATTTTCATTTATCATTAACCATTGATTGAACCACACCTTTCATCAGCACAGGGCAAAGCGGTTTAATAGTATTTTTTAATTGCTCATTGATACGTTTACGTGTTTCTAACGTGTGGTAAATGGTTACAATGGCTTCTTGGATTTTAATATCAGGAATTGGCTATTTTATATTGCACATATCATCCCAATTGAAACTTTCCCTTGCATTGTATCAAGAGTGAAATCTTGCGTATCTATCTATTTCCTTCCGTTTAAAAAACATTTGCAAAAACTCAGGCAGTAATTGCTTGTCATCTTTTACTTTAAACACAACGTGTATAGAAGAAATAATAATTGGATGCTTGAATTTTGAAAGACAAACTATTAAAACCTTTTCATTATTGGTTGTTTGAACATAGCCAAACTCATTGTAGTTAACAACTCTGTAATTTGATAAATTACCCATATTAACTTTTACACTTGGTGACCTAAACTCTTTTAAAACACTCATCCCCATTACATCTTTTATTGAGCTGTCTTCGTTTCGATTGTCAACTTTCTCAATATATTCCCCTATAACTTTTAGCTGTTCTGTTTTAATCAGGTTTTCAATATAGGTATCGCATATCAATTGCAAATCGGCCAAACTGTTTGCCTAGGTTTTTTGGTTGGTAAGTAAGCCATTGTAAAGAGCAACAAATTTTCGTTGTTCGTCAATATCAGGAATGGGGATTTGAACATTACACATTTCAGTCCAATCAAAAGTTTCTCTTGCACTTCCCCAAGAATTAAATCTAGCAAATTGGTCAAACTCCCAACGATTAAACCACATAAACAAATACTCTGGTATTAATTCATTTTCATCATTTACTTCAAAAACTTGATATGCAGGTGAAAGTATTGCTTCGTCAACTCCTTTCAACAATGCGATAGTCAACTTCTCTCCATTTCTTGAAGTTACAGGGCTATACGCAAATTGATTTCTTTTGATGACTCTGTAAACAGTCATATCTGTTCCACAAATATTCGCTATTGAAGGAATGAACTTTTTTGAATACTTACACCCAATAAGTTTGTAACCGCTAAGTCTTTATTGTGGTTATCCACCAAATGTATATAATCGCCAATACGTTTATAGTTCTTCATCGTTGTCAAATTCGTTTTCAATTTCTTCAATACTTGGTAAGCTGCTTTTAAGATTATCTGGTAAGGACTTTTTGTTTTTGTTTTTCCAATTGGAAATGCCAATTGGGTTATTGATACCAGCCAATGAATATTCAGCTACAATCTTATCTTTTTCCTTTACCAGCAATAAGCCAATCGTTTTGTTGTCGTCTTTGCCACATAATGCATCATTTACCACATTCATATACATATTGAGTTGGCTTATATGGCCAGGTTCTAGTTTGCCTGTTTTTAGCTCTATTACTACATAGCACTTTAGTTTAATGTGATAAAAAAGCAAGTCGAGGTAAAAATCGCTATCGCCTAATTCTAAATGTACCTGACGACCTACAAATGCAAAACCTTGCCCTAGTTCCAATAAAAATTTTTGAATATGGTCTATCAGTTTTTGTTCTAACTCCCTTTCTTTGATATGGCTTGCATTACCTAAAAAATTAAAAATGTATGGGTCTTTAAAAGATTGAGTTGCTAAGTCAGAATCTATTGGTGGCATTGTTTCTTTAAAATTAGTTATGGCATTGCCCTGCCTTATATGCAGTTTACTTTCTATTTGAAACACCAGCATATCTTTGCCAAAGCCATTTTCTATTGTTTTTTTTGCATACCAAAGTCTCAATTCTGGTTCTTTTATTTTATCTAAAAGTGTAATATTGCTTCGCCAAGGTATTTGTGCAACGGTGCGTTGCACTATTTCTATATTTGCCCACGATTCAGCAAACTTTCGCATATACTTTAATTGTACGGCTGTATAAAAATTGAATTAAAAAATGTGCGGTGGGGAAAATAAAAAATACAGAATGGTCGGCAATAAGTGTTGGCTCAGTTGCTGTCCAGTTGAAATATTGTCTGTATGTTGGTTACCTGTCAAAATTAGCGTTTCATTTTATGTTTAAAGTCGTTCGTTTGGTCGTTGCTGGGTCGTCTTTTAGGGTTGCTTGTAACACAAATATTTAGGCAAAGCCTATTGCTTTTATACCCAGCTAATTTTATAAATACCGCATATAAGTATATTTGTAAGCTTTAAATTAACGCATCTAAATTGATTTAATCTTCCAAAAGTTTAGTGATTTAATTTGCTATAAAAATCCCACAATACAATACCTGTACTTATCACAATATTAAACGAATGCTTGGTACCAAACTGTGGAATTTCTATACAAGCATCTATTTGTTGCATAGCTTCGTTGCTTACGCCATTTACTTCGTTGCCAAAAAAAAGCGCATATTTTTCCTCCTTTTTGGGATAAAAATTGCTTAGGCTAATGCTGTTTACGGCTTGTTCAATAGCTATAATTTGATACTGTTGTGTTTTTAAATCGGCAATAGCCTCATTTATATTTTCAAAATATTTCCATGGTATGGATTGTGTGGCACCTAAAGCTGTTTTTTCTATCTCTCGGTGTGGTGGCTGTGCTGTTATGCCACACAGGTAAATAGCTTCTACGGCAAAGCCATCGGCGGTTCTAAAGGCCGAGCCTACATTGTGCAAGCTGCGTACATTATCTAACACAATTATTATAGGTAGTTTTTGTTGGTTTTTAAATTCGGCTACGTTGGGGCGATTTAACTCCTCGAGTTTTAGTTTTCTCATTAGGGAAAATTATGTGGGATGTTTTTTATTTGTGTGCTGATAAATTTACAAGCCCGTATTGTTTCTGAACAGTTTTATCGCAATAGCCAATAAAATAATACCAAATGCTTTTCGTAAAATATGTAAGCCTGTAACGCCAAAAAGTTTCTCGAGCCTTTCGCAATTTTTTAAAACCGCATATACAAATAATGTATTGATGATAATACCTACTACAATATTTTGGGTAGCATACTCCGCTTTAAGCGATAAAAGGGTTGTCATAGTACCAGCACCAGCAATTAAGGGGAAAGCCAAGGGTACAATGGATAGGGTAGAGGGCAGTTCTTCCTTAAAAAATGTAACGCCCAATATCATTTCCATAGCAATAAAAAATATAACGAGCGAGCCAGCTATGGCAAACGAAGAAATATCTAAACCTATAATTTTTAATAAACCTTCGCCTAGATATAAAAAAACTACCATCAGCAAAAGCGAAACGATGGATGCTTTTTCGGATTCTATTTTGCCTGCTTTTTTTCTCAAATCGAGTATTACTGGGATAGCTCCCAAAATATCAATAATGGCAAATAAAATCATGGTAACGGATAGTATTTGCGAGAAGTTAAAAAATGTTTCCATAAATAGGTAATTAAAACACCATTAAGCATTTAAACCTAAATACTTAATGGTGTGTATTATATTTTATTGTTTTTGTAAAGCGTGGTTTTTACGCACAACAGAGTGTTTACTGCCATAAAAGTAATAAATTATTACTCCCAGTATCATCCAAATAGCTAGGCGTAACCAGGTATCGCCAGGTAAGGAAAGCATCATCGCTAAACAAACTACAATACCCGCAATAGGCGTAAATGGAACCCATGGAGCTTTAAATGGCCTAGGTGTTTCGGGGTTGGTTTTGCGCATTACCAATATACCCACACATACCAGTATAAAAGCAAATAATGTACCTATACTTACCATTTCGCCCACAATATTTACAGGAACAAATGCAGCAAATAAACTTACAAATACCGCAAATAATAAATTTGATTTATAAGGAGTTTTAAATTTAGGGTGTACATGTGAAAACACTTTGGGCAATAAGCCATCTTTAGCCATGGTAAAAAATACTCTTGATTGCCCCATAAGCATTACCAACATTACCGAAGTATAACCCGCCAAAATGGCTACTATAATGGCTTGTTGCAGCCAAGTATAAGGTGTTTTGGCAATGGCCACAGCTACTGGTGCAGCACTGTTTGCAAATTCTTTGTAATTAGCTACCCCCGTCATCACGTGTGAAAACAAAATATATAGTATGGTACAAATAACCAATGAACCTATAATACCAATAGGCATTCCTTTTTTAGGATTTTTAGCTTCTTGGGCAGCGGTAGATACGGCATCAAAACCAATGAAGGCAAAAAATACCACGCCTGCACCTCTTAATATGCCCGACCAGCCAAACTTACCAAAACTATCGGAGCCAAAGTAGGCCCAAAAGCTAATTTCACCGTTCATCATTTTGGTTTCTCCTATATTTTCGGGAATATAAGGGATATGATTTGCAGGGTTAATAAACTGCCATCCCACAGCTATAAAAATTAAAACTACGGCAACTTTTAAAATCACCAATAGGTTATTTATAAAAGCTGATTCTTGCATCCCTCTAATTAATAATAAAGATAGGCAAACGATAATAAACACGGCAGGTAAATTGCCATAACCGCTAATAATAGTACCATCGGCTAGGGTAGCACTTTCCCATGGCGACATGGTGAGCTGCGGGGGGATAGTGATATTAAAATAATGCAAAAACTTAGTGAGGTATTGCGACCAGCTGATAGATACCGTGGCGGCACCAAGGGCGTATTCCAACACTAAATCCCAACCAATTATCCAAGCCATAAATTCGCCCATGGTAGCGTAAGAGTAAGTATAAGCCGAGCCCGCAATGGGTATCATGGAGGCAAATTCGGCATAACATAGGCCAGCAAAAGCACAACCTACTGCGCCAATCATAAACGATATGGTAACCGCAGGGCCTGCATTATTGGCTGCTGCCAAGCCAGTTAACGAAAACAAGCCAGCACCAATAATGGCACCTATACCTAATGCAACCAAATTAAAACTACTTAATGTGCGTTTTAACGATGTTTCGCCAGTTTCGGCGGCTTCTAATAATAATACGTTGAGTGGTTTTTTGTAATTCATATTATGTTTATGTGTTATTGTGTTTTTTAAAGATGGCATATTTTTTTCGATTTTTGCTAAAAAAAAAATTGCTATTAAAAAAGCAAGGTACTTGTTTTTTGATTGTACAAAAAATTATCCGTGGTTGGTGGCATACCAAATACGAAATGGGAGATTGTTCAATAAGTCTCCCAAACGGTCAAAAATAAGTAAAAAGGAAGAAAAAACCTTGATTTTAGTATTAAAAAAGGCAAAATAGCTTATTTAAACTGGTTTTTTATGCGGTCTAGGTCTTCTAGCATTTGGGTAATTGCTTTATCTTCACGTTTTATATATATTTTTTGGAGATAAAAATAACATAAAGTAAACCATACAACCGTAAAAGCTAGCGATAGTAAAATAACTAGGCCATTTACCTGTGCAAAAAATTCGATAAAATACAAGGCAAAGCCCAGCCCCATGGCTATGGTGTAAAAAAAATAGTTACGGGTATTTTGCTTGTGCCTTAATTGTTTAAATTTTTGTAATTGTTGGATATGCTTTTTGGGCGTTTCGATACAAAAAGGTGCCGATAAAATGCGTAAGTTTTTAATTTGTAATGCAATGTAATACAGGCAGCATAAAACAAAAATAAATAAACTTATATGTGTTGTACTGTATGTAAATGGGGTTTTAAGCCATAAAATTATTATAATTAGCAGTACTATTGCCATGCTTATTAAACCCAAAGAAAGTTTGATTATAAACTTATTTTTACTTTTTTTAAAGTGTGTAATTATATGTTTATAATCAATTTGGGGGCCGCTTTTTTGCGCCTGCCATATATCAACTAGCGAATCAAAATTTTTCATATTGGTTGTATAATTCGGTAAGTTTTTGCTTAATTCGGTGTATTTTAACCCTTAAATTCCCGTCGGATATACCGGCAATTTCGGCTATTTGAGGGTAGGGTATTTCATCCATTACCATGGTAATTATTAGTCGTTCGTTTTCTTCGAGTTTGGCTATGCAGGCGTATAATTGGCTTATTTGTTCTTGCTTATCCGAAACTTCTTCGGCCTGGCTTTCGGCAATATTGGGTGTAAGTTCTTCTTTGTTTTGCCGTTTTTCTTTTTTTAAATAAGTAAGGCAAGTATTTACGGCAATGCGGTATATCCAAGTTGATATTTGGGATTGTTCTCTAAACTTTGCTAGGTTTTGCCAAACTTTTAAAAATGTTTCTTGTAATAAATCATTGGCGGCATCTTCATCGTTGGTATAGCCGTAGCATAAATGGTATATCTTTTTAGAATTGGCCTCAAAAATATCTTTAAAAACCTTTTCTTGTGGGTTCATTTAATGCGGGTGTGTTTTATGGTTAGAAACCTAAGTTTTATTTATGTTACAAAAGTTTTGAATAATTATGCTAAACCAATTGTAAATTTCGGTAAAACTGGCTTTTTTTTAAGGCGTTAAAAATAGTTTCTATGTGTGCTTGGTAATCAAATTGTAAGTCCTCATCAAGCTTGGCTACTACTTGGCATAGCTTTACCAATTGGCGGTACAAAATCTGTATTAAAGATGGGTAATAACTGTTTATGTTTATTTTTTCTATAAAAATGGTACAAAATTCGGTCAAAATCTCAGCCTCTTTATTTTTGTCGGCAATAAATTTAAGTTGTTTATTAAGGCGTAGCAATAGGTGCCGTAACGAAATGGTTTGGCTATGTTCTGATCTGTGTGAAAAAGAAAATGTGTGTGTTATATCTTGTTTTAATTCGTCTATATACGTTTGGTTATCGTAACTGTGAAACAAAAGGTAGTTTAAAAGTTCTTTATTTTCGCTAGCATGTTTGGCCAACCTAATACAAATATCAATAAGGGTTTTGTTATCAAGTTTGGTTATTTCTTTTTTTAATGCTTGTAATTTGATAGGTTCCATTGTTAAGTTTTTTTTTATTTAGAACGATACTTGTTTTTTGCACTTTTGGCTTATACAATCTTGGCCTGTATATACCATTTTTTTATGGCGCAAAATACTATTTAAAACACAATCAAAAAGTATTAAAATTTTAGTATATTAATGCTATATTTTTACACAAAAGCCTAAAATATAAAACACTATATTTGCCCATTATACTACAATTGTAGTACGTTATTTATTTAACCGACAATTATTAAAACAAAATATGCTTTTCGATTTTTTTAAAAAGAAAGAAACCCTACCCGCACTCGATTTTAGTAGCCTTAAAACCGATATGCACTCGCATTTTATTCCAGGTATTGATGATGGTGCGCAAACCATGGAACAATCTATCACCCTAATAAAAAAACTGATGGAATTAGGCTATACCAAAATAATCACCACACCACACATTATGGCCGATTATTACCGCAACACACCCGATATTATCCTATCGGGCTTAGATAATGTGCGGGCCGAACTACAAGCACAATCTATTGCTATCGAAATTGAGGCTGCTGCCGAGTATTATCTTGACGAAACTTTTGAAAACAAACTCAATACAGGTAATATCCTATCGTTTAGTGATAACTACCTATTATTTGAGCTTTCATTTGTAAACCCACCCAATAATATAGAAAACATTATTAAAAAAATGAACGATAAGGGTTACAAACCTATATTGGCGCATCCCGAAAGGTACGGATATTTTAAAAACGGGCTAGATGATTATTACCGTATAAAAGAATATGGTTGCTATTTTCAGTTAAATACCATTTCATTAATAGGATATTACGATAAAAACTCGCAACGTGTAGCCAAAGAATTATTAAACAATAATATGATTGATTTTTTGGGAAGCGATATGCACCATACCAAACACGCATCGGCACTTAAAGAAGCACTCACTAGCAAACATGTGATAGAAGCCTTAAAAGAAAGTTATTTATTAAACGATGAATTATAAAGCCTGATTTATATTTTTTTTTAATCACAAAAAATATAAATATAAGCCCTTTACTCGTACCTTAATGCCTCCACAGGGTCCAGTTTTGATGCCTTTGATGCAGGTATAAAGCCCGCCAATAAGCCTGTAAATATACAAGCAAGCACACCCCCCAATATCCATAACCAAGGAATTATAAACCCCGCTTTTATTGCCAATGCCAATAAATTGCCAGCAGCAATACCTAAAAAAATACCCAAAAAACCACCCATTAGGCATATTATAATAGCTTCGTACAAAAACTGCTTACGGATAATGCTAGGCGTAGCACCAATAGCCTTACGTAGCCCAATTTCTTTAATACGTTCGGTAACAGATACCATCATAATATTCATTAAAGCAATAGCAGCACCCAGTAGCGTTATAAAACCAATAGCAACACCAGCCCATTTTACATATTTTAGGTTTTCTATAAGCGTTTGCGCCACGGCATCGCTTTTGCTAATCTCAAAATTATCATCCTGTTGTATGCCTAAACCCCTAATATTGCGCATCAAAGCCCTAGCCTCGCCCACCATATTATCCATTATTAAAGGGTTATCCACTTTTACCGCCAGCGTATAAGTGGGTGTAGCCGCAGTACTTATTTGCTTGGCCTTTAATACAGGTATTACACACACCTTATCGCCACCAAAACCCATACTCGAACCCTTAGGCGCATACACCCCAATTATTTTAAACCTATTACTCCCAATCGAAATTATTTTATCTAGCGCACTCACACCACCAAAAAACTTATTTTTTAGCTCGTCGCCTATAATTACCACACTGCTACCAAACTCGGTTTCCCGTACCGAAAAATTACGCCCCTCGGCTAGTGTATAACCGCCAGTAAGCATATACTCGGCATCGGCACCCAATAAGGTAATATTTGGGTTACTTTTTATATTGCCATATTTTACACTTGCAGCCATCGATGCAAATGTGTTTACCGAAATAGTTTTGGCCACGCCAAACCGTTTTTTAAAATCTATGGCTTCGCTAAATTTAATGGCTGCAAATTTTTTAACTTTTTTGCCAGCACCACCTATCCTAATACCCACACCCCGGTTACGGATAGTGAACGAATTAGCACCCATACTCGAAAAAGTATTGTTCAACGAGCTTTCGATAGCCCCAATAGAGGTTAAAATACCCACCAAAGCCATCAAGCCTATGGCAATAATTAGTGCCGTAAGTAAAGTACGCATTTTATTACCAGCTATTGATTGTAGCGCAACTTTTATGTTTTCGTGGGTAGTCATTTATAATACAGAGCTAAAAAATTAATTTATATGACCCAGCCTTTACTCGCTTTGTTACAAGCAAAGCCAATTTTATAAAAATATTTTGAAAAACATAGGCCAGTATTTCATCACCAAAGCTAGCCCCGCCATCCGCTCATACGCCCGCAGGCCTTAGGCACAAGGCCGGTATCCGCTCCTGTCGGGTTTAGGTACGCAGGGCAGTGCTTTTTAATGCAGGTTTACCTTACACCGTACTTGCTACAATAAAGTGCTTATAAAATTGATATGATTTCACAACACACACATCCCAGCTAAAAAATGTCTATAAAAACACAATTTTATCATTGTAAACACAATTTTTAACTAAAGTTTCGGAGGTAAAAAAGAGGTCTTTTTTAACCTAATTTATTTACTGGTGGTGCTTACAACTGGCTTTGTGTTCTTTGCGCTTTTGCTTAGCGTTCTTTGCGGTAAAAATAATTTTAGGCACCGCAAAAATTTACGCAATATTGCTTTTATACCCAGCTAATTTTACAAAAAATTTAATCATAACAATATTTATACGCTCTAAATTAATTAACCTATCTAAATATATTTTAACCCTCCGAAACTTCAATTTTTAATATCCAAAACAAACAAATACATAAGCTCCGAAACTTATATTGCTCATTTATCAAATTAATTTAAAAAAAAATCATTAAAAACCTTAACATTGTGTTAACTACATTAAATATTACAATATGCCTAAAAGCAAACTTACCTTATACATATTTACCGCCCTTATACTAGGTATTGTGGTGGGCTATTTACTCAACATAAATTATATTAACCGGTATAACGAAAAAATACTTAAAGCCGATAATACTGCCAAAAACATCGAAGTACGTTTAAAAAAAATAAGCGATACCACAGCACATCAATACATTAATTTAAAAGCCCAGCATACGGCGCAAGTAATTATCAGGAAAACGAACGAAACCATCCGCGAAAAATACCTAGAACCATTAACCTTATTAAGCGATATTTTTTTACGCTTAATTAAAATGATTGTTGCCCCCTTAGTATTTTCCACCCTGGTAGTAGGCGTGGCCAAAGTAGGCGATGTAAAAGCCGTGGGGCGTATTGGTGGTAAAACCATGCTTTGGTTTTTAAGTGCTAGTTTGCTATCACTTATTTTAGGTATGATATTGGTAAACCTATTCGAACCAGGTAAAGCCATGCACCTGCCCCTGCCCGATAGCAATGTAGCCACTGGCATACAAAAAACAGCCCTTAGTTTTAAAGATTTTATAGTCCATGTTTTCCCTAAAAGTTTTATAGAATCAATGGCTAATAACGAGATATTACAAATAGTAGTTTTTTCGTTGTTTTTTGGTATTGCAACCGCTGCAATAGGCGATAAAGGACAAATAATTATAAAAGCAATGGATGCCATAGCCCACGTAATATTAAAAATTACAGGTTATGTAATGAAATTTGCCCCTTTTGCAGTTTTTGGTGCTATGGCTTCAATAATTGCAAAACAGGGTTTAAGTATATTGGGCGTTTATACGCTATTTATTGGCGAATTTTACTTCGGTTTAGTGGTGCTATGGTTAGTACTTATTTTTATTGGTTACCTTATCCTGCAAAAAAAAATATTTAAACTTATCAATAGCTTAAAAGAACCTATACTACTGGCCTTTAGTACCGCCAGTAGCGAAGCCGCTTATCCTAAAACAATGTTGTTGCTCGAACGTTTTGGTTGTAAAGATAAAATTGTGAGCTTTGTATTGCCATTAGGTTATTCGTTTAATTTAGATGGTTCAATGATGTATATGACCTTTGCTTCACTTTTTATAGCACAATCGTACGGGATACATTTATCGTTTAACCAGCAGATAACCATGTTGTTGGTTTTAATGTTAACCAGCAAAGGTATAGCAGGTGTACCCAGGGCATCGCTGGTAGTTATAGCAGGTACAATTGCTACTTTTAATATTCCCGAAGCGGGTTTAGCTTTATTAATAGGTATCGACCCATTGCTGGATATGGGCCGCTCGGCCACCAATGTAATTGGAAACAGCATTGCCACTGCCGTAATTAGCAAGTGGGAAGGTGCACTGGAACACAATCATTCACAATACGAAAATTAAAATATGAGTAATAAGTTTAAAAAATTTTTTTTAGGATTTAGCATTGCCCTCCCATTTTTGTTATACTGCATATACTATTATAGCATGATGGTAAAAAACGCCCCTTATAAATTTGCAGAGTTTAATGGTATTGTATTAAAGGCTGGTATAGGCAATAAATACGAAAAAATGTATGATTCAAAAACCAGTTTTTATCAATACAAAAACACAAAAGACAGCACCATTACAACCAAAGTAAAATTTACAAACGATGATTTACTGTACCTACACCGCAAAGCCGTTGAACTAGGTTTTTGGAACTGGCCAAGTAAAATGCTAGGCCCCGATTCGCTTACATCTCCCCGTTATTACCTCGAATACGATTACCAACATAAGAAAAAAATTATCGAAATTGATGGCAGTTACAACAACAACGATAAACTAAAAGAAGCCGCTTTACAGTTAATTAAAACCGTAGATCAAAATATAGCCGACGCCGAGGATAGAAAAAAATAGCCCAACAAAATACAATTAAATCCTTTTTTTTAAGTACACACTATAATCCATAATCAAAAATCCACTTGTGCTTAAATCAAAAATCCGCAATCCTAAATCAAAAATCATAATATGATACCAGTAACCATTATTACAGGCTTTTTAGGTGCTGGTAAAACCACTTTTTTAAATCAAGTAATAAAACAAAATCCTAACAAAAAATTTGCCATTATCGAAAACGAATTTGGCGAAATAAATATTGATAGCCAACTGGTTATAAGCACCAGCGAAAATATATTTGAACTAAGTAACGGTTGTATATGTTGTAATTTAAACGGCGATTTATCAGCCCTGCTTAATAAACTGGTTACAGGCGATTACGATTTCGACCATCTAATTATCGAAACCACAGGCATAGCCAACCCAGCTGCCGTGGCGGCAGTATTTTTAACCGATTATAATATACAAACCGTTTTTAACCTCGATGGCGTAATATGCCTGGTTGATACCGAAAATGTATTGAGCATTTTGGGGGTAGAGGAGGTAGCATCACAACAAATTGCATATTCCGATTTTTTGGTGTTTAATAAAGTATCGGTTATTAGCACAGCATTAAAAAGCCAAATTAGCCAAACTATAAAAAACATTAATCCCTTTGCGGGGATGGCATTTTGCGATTTTGCCGAAACCGAAACCTCGCCACTTTTAAACTTACAAGCATACCAAAAAGAAAAAACAACCTTTAAGCTAGGCTTACAGCTTACCCAAAAACAACCCCTTATTTTTACGCAACAACACAGCCACAACAATATCGTATCGCAAGGTTACCTTATTGGCCCCAGCCTCGATTTGCTTAAAATACGCCATTATTTTACCGTAATGCTTTTTATACAAGGTGCTTACTTTTACAGAATAAAAGGGATTTTAAATATTGAAGGTTTAAATAGGAAACTAATTGTACAATCAGTTAAAGGTGCGCCAGTATTTAGCGATGGCAATGCTTGGGAAGATGGCGAAAGCCCAGAAAGCCGCATTGTGTTTATAGGCAAAGACTTAAAAAGAGAAATTTTAGAAAAAGGTTTAATGCAATGTATTTATAAACCATAAATTAAAAAATTGTTAAGTAAACGTAAGTAGATTTTAAAAAATTAACATCATTAGCCTAAATAAAAAAAAATATTTTTAAAATGCTTAGTGTAATTTGTACAATAACAAGATTTTACTACTTTTAGCCACCTAAATTAATTTTTTAACATTATGATTATAATTGCCGACGGAGGTTCAACTAAAACAAACTGGTGCCTGATAGATGATACAGGTAAAAAAGTGTTATTTAATACAGAAGGTTATAACCCTTTTTTTATGGATAGCGATAGTATTTTTTTATCGATGCACAAAAGTGTACCCGTTGATTTGCCTTTGAGCAAAATAACCGAAGTAAATTATTATGGTGCTGGCGTACATAACGACGAAAAAGCAAGCATTGTGGGCGATGCCCTAAAAAGATTTTTCCCCAATGCCAAAGTAAACGTAGGCCACGATTTATTGGCCGCCGCCCGGGCATTATTGGGTACACAAGAAGGCTTTGCTGCCATATTAGGCACAGGCACTAACACTTGTATTTATGATGGCAGCGATATTTCTTTCAATATAGATTCATTGGCCTACATATTGGGCGATGAAGGCAGTGGCTGCCATATTGGTAAAAAACTATTAGGCGATTATTTGCGAGGATATATGCCTCAAAATGTGCGTGAAATTTTTTGGGAAACATTTAAACTCACACACGATGATATTTACGATAATGTTTACTTAAAACCATTGCCCAATAGGTTTTGCGCCAGTTTTAGCAAGTTTGTATATGATGTAAATGTAAATATGCAATACTCCAGAGGTATTGTACACTCATCTTTTACCGATTTTTTTAAAAACCTTGTAAGCCATTATCCTAATTATAAAGATTATTCTTTTAATTGTATAGGCTCGGTGGCTTATAATTTTAGAAATGTGCTAGAAGAAGTAGCCCAACAATTTGATATGAAAATGGGTAAAATTATCCGCTCGCCAATAGACGATTTGGTAAAATACCATTTAGAGCAATATAACAAAAAATAAAAAATTTATATGATTTGGGCGTTAATGCACCTAAAATCGTAAATAAATTTAATTAAGCAACAAAAAAGCCTCAAAGAAATTTGGGGCTTTTTTGTATATTACACATTAGTAAACTATCTAAAAACATAAATAATTAATAAGTTTGTTAAAATTTTTGCAATTGGTATTGGATGATAAACTAAACCCCAAAAGCAGCAAAGCCAATAAAACCATGATTTACCCCGAAAACGCATTAGAAAAATTAGGCTTTACCGAAATAAAACAACTAATAAAAACCCATTGCATTAGCGAAATGGGGCGTAACATGGTTGATAAAATTGGGTTTATGAGTAACTACGACCAAATTTTAAAGTTTTTACAACAAACCGCCGAGTTTAAAAATATTTTAACTTCGCAAGAAGCCCTGCCTATCCAAAGTTTTTATGATATAAAAAAACTAGCCGATAAAACCCGTGTTGAAGGCGTTTTTTTAAGCGAAGATGAATTTTATCAAGTACATACTTCGTTATTAACCGTATTTGCCGTAATTAGCTATTTCGAGCAACGCAAAGGTGTTTATCCCACCTTAGAAGCCTTATTTGAAAACCTTGCTATCGAAAAAGCCATTCTCAAAAATATCGAAACCGTTATTGATGAAAAAGGGAAAATAAAGCCCAACGCATCTAAACAATTGGCCGATTTAATAGGCGCAATTGCCAAAGCCGAAAACGAAGCCCGCAAAAAAATAGATCAAATTTATAAAAACGCCCAAAGCAATAATTGGCTTGCCGATGGCAGCTTAACGGTGCGTGAAGGCCGAATTTGCATCCCACTTTTATCCGAAAATAAACGAAAAATAAAAGGATTTATACACGATGAATCGGCATCAGGGCAAACCGTTTACATAGAACCCGAAGAGGTTTTTAGTTTAAATAACCTGGTGCGTGATTTGGAGTTTGATAAAAGGCGTGAAATTATCCGCATACTAACCGACCTTACCGATAAACTACGCCCTTATGTGCCTATTTTAATTGCCTATCATGGCTTTTTAACCAAGTTGGATTTTGTGCGGGCAAAAGCACTTTTTGCCATCGTAATAGCTGCCGAAATGCCCATTTTAAGCAAGCAACCTATTATAAAATTATTTAATGCCCAGCACCCATTGTTATTTTTAGCGCATAAAAAAGCGGGCAAACTAGTAGTGCCATTAAATATTTTGATAAACGAAGGCAGCCGCATTGTGCTTATATCGGGGCCTAATGCGGGCGGTAAATCGGTAGCTATGAAAACCATTGGCTTACTGCAAATTATGGTACAAGCGGGCTTATTAATTCCAGCAGCTTCGCAATCAGAAGTGGGTGTTTTTAAACAGCTTTTTGCCGATATTGGCGACGACCAATCTATCGAAAGCGACCTAAGTACTTACAGCGCTCATTTATCTAAAATGAAACATTTTACCACTTTCGCCAATGATAAAACCTTGTTACTTATTGATGAATTTGGCACTGGCACCGACCCACTTTTTGGTGGCCCCATTGCCGAAGCAGTGCTGGAAGTAGTAAACAAAAAAAATGCTTACGGAGTAATTACCACCCATTACAGCAACCTTAAACTATTTGCCAATAATACCCCAGGGCTCGAAAACGCATCTATGGTTTTTGATAACCTAAACCTGCAGCCTATGTACATGCTTGAGATGGGAAAACCAGGCAGTTCTTACGCTTTTGAAATAGCACAAAAAATAGGCTTATCGCAACATATTATCGACCTAGCCAAAAATAAAATAGGCGTACAGCAACGTAAAATGGATACCATGCTGATTGATTTAGAACGAGATAAAAAAGAAATTATTGATAAAAAAATAAGCCTCGATAAACAACAACGCCATTATAAAGAGCTATTAGAAGCCAACGAAAAACAAAAATTATACTATGCCGAAAATAAACGTAACCTAATAAGAGATGCCAAACTTGAAGCGCAAACAATTATAAAAAATGCTAATAAACTGGTAGAAAACACCATTGCCGAGATAAAAGAAACCAATGCTGATAAACAAACTACGCAAACGTTAAGGGCAAATTTAACTGCCGAACTCCGTAACAACGAAGTAAAACCCGAAGCCGCAAAACCCGCCCCAGCCGAAAATGATTTTAAAGAAGGCGATTGGGTTAAAATGATTGATACTGGCAATATTGCCCAAGTGCTGGAAGTGGCTAAAAACAATGTAGTGCTGGCTTTTGGCGATTTACGGTCGGTAATAAAAATGAACCGTATAGAAAAAATAGCCAACAAAGAAGTGCCAAAAGAGGTAAAACGATTTGCCAAAATGGGACATACCGAATCGGCAGCGAGTTTTTCGGGCGAAATAGATTTACGTGGACAGCGTGGCGATGATGCTATTTACGAACTCGAAAAATATTTTGATAAAGCATTAATGTTTGGTATCTCTAATTTTAAAATTATCCATGGCAAAGGCGATGGTATATTGCGAAAATTAATTAGAAATTATTTAAAAAATTATACACAAGTACAACGCCTCGAAGACGAACACGCCGATAGGGGTGGGGATGGGGTAACGTATGTGTATTTGGGGTAGGGGGGGTAATTTATGTTTAAACTTAAGTTTGATTGTATATTTAATTTAAAGTGCATTAAATAAATAGTTTATATTATTTTAAAACGTTAACAACGGCAGCGGCCCGCCACTGGCAAGCTGGTAACACGCCCCAGTCATAATCGAAACTATAAAAAACAATGGTTTAAAAACCGAACTTAGGTTATAAGGTTTTTAAACCCTTATAGGTTTTAGATAGTTTTTTTTACCTTTTCACCAGCCTAGCTACAAACATGGTATCGGCCTTTAAATGATAGCCTTTTATAATTTGTTGGCTTTCTAGTACCAAGCCAAATTGGCTTTGTAACCACGCTACCTGTTCCTCGTTTTCTTGTTTAAAAACCGAGCAAGTAATATAAATTAACGGTTTACCCTTGTTTAGGTAAGAGATAATATTGGTGGCAATGCGCCGCTGTAAATCGCTAAAAAAATTTATCTTATGCGTTTCAAACTGATAAAGCATTTCGGGAGTGCGCCCCCATGTACCGCTACCACTGCATGGGGCATCAAAAATAATGCCATCAAATGCGTAATTATGCATATAAGGTGCAGGGTTTAGGGTTAAATCCAATATTTTTTTTTGGTAGTTTTTTAGGCCAGCAGTTTTAAAACGCTCATCAAGGTTTATTAATACGCTTTCGCGGATGTCGGAAACTACCAGTTTAATATCAGGCTGTTCATCGTACAACAGCAACGATTTTCCGCCCGATGCCGCACAGCAATCCCACCATTTATCCCATTTTTGAGGTTTAAAATATTGGCCAACGCCCTGCGATGATAAATCTTGCACCTCATATATGCCTTTGTTGGTTAAAATAGTATCTAATTTTATTCCATTTGTAAATGAAATGGTTTGTTTATTAATAATATTGTGGGGTAAATTGCTAAAAATTAACTGTTTAATTATACTTTTATCTTCTCCTTTTTTTATCCTGATAAACAAATCGGGCTGTGTAAAAAACGAATTATAAAAAGCTTCTTTATCTATATCTAAACTTAAATTTTGGTGTAATGTAAAAACGTTTTCTAAATTAAAATCCTTAAAATTTGACTTTAAAAATGATATTTTATCTTTTAATAAACAACTAAAAACGTTTTCCCACTCGGGTTTAAAGTGGCTTACAAACGAATTTGTTTGGTTATTACATAAAAGTTCGGCAATTAAAAGTCGGGTTTCTACCGCTTCGTTTATTAATATTTTACCTATCCTAAAATAATTATAAATTAAACGGGTGGCAATACGCCTATCGGTGCTACCCATTTGTTTGTGTTGGCGAAAAAAAGTGGCTAAAAACCTACTTAAAGGTTCTTTAAAATCGTACTGGTTTAAAATGTTATTAAAAGTAGCTAATTGATGGATGGCTTTCATATAACGGTTTTGGGGTTTGCGTTGGCAGGGGTTTTTAGCACTAAACTTCATTCGGAGAACTTTTTACAAAGGTGTCTGCAAAACACGAAACCCCCGCTATTGCAAACCCCATTTAGCAACTGGGCTATTTTCCTATGAGGTAATTACTCGCTTTTGTTAGAAAGGTCTTTTTGTTGTGCCTTTTTCCCAAGAACAAAAACAGTTACAAGTCCAAGTATTGTGGTTGTCCCGAAAATCCCGGCAATTGCTTCGTGTCCGAACATTGCTAAAGTTGTTGCAAGTCCAAACCCAACTAGCCCAAGGATAAAACCGAAAATTTGACCAAGGCGACTTTGTTTGAGTTCTTCCTTTATGGCATGGTCTTCAAGTTGCATGCGATGATTTGATTGTTTTTCTGCCATAATAACAATCCGTTCTGCTCCGTCTTTTACAACTTCGTTATAGCCTTTTAAAATTTGTGGTGGTGGAATGGGCCCACTAAAAGATGATGCTTGCCTAATTGAAGTAATCCGAATAAATGCTTTTATAATTCGGTCTCTTTTAGCTTGAGGAATTTCAGGATCTTCAATTATGGTTTGAATATCCTCTGGAATTATAGCTTCGTCAGAAGGGTCTTTATAGTCCCTTTTGTCTTGTTTATTTTCCTCTGGATTTTGCGCTGTTAATTCGTCAGCCATTATTTAATATTTGCAGGTTTTAAATTTTGAAGAATTGCATCGGATGCTTTTTCAATGTCGCCACCAACTACACCCCAATCAGAACTAATGGCCTTAGTATCCGCTTGTCTGTCACTTGATGAATAGTTAAATGAAAAGTAATTACCTGCAATGTTCAAAACACTACCTGCACCTATAAGAAAAGAAGGAGTTGTAAATAAAAAGTCTGAACGATATGATTTATTTTTTTTCATTTTTGTTATTTTTAACTGGTCAAAGATAGTTAATTTTGTTGTTTGTCAACTAAACGATTTTGTTAGTTTTTTGGTTAGAAAGCTCATTTCTTGCGGTCGGTTCCATGTTTCCACTGTTGCACAAGCGTTGCCGCTAACTAGTTAGCTTTTACAAGCTCAAAATTTTGATATTTTAACACCAAAACATTGCCATTAAAATAACCATAGCTACTGTTTTTTATAAAATTAAAGTGGTTATGCAGGCCTATGTAAGGGTATTTATCTAAATCTGTAAAATAATTTTTACCTTGGTTTGCCATTAAAGTGGCTAAATAAAAGCCGGTATCAAACCCTTTAAACGAATACTCGGATGGCTCTAAACTATACTTATTGTGGTAATTTTTAATAAAATTTATTACCGCTGTCTGTTTGTAATTTATTTGGTACGATGCTGTAATATAAGTATTTAGCTGTTGTAGCGTTTCTATATTTAAAAAAGTTGCTTTTTCCCAATTTGGGTGGCCAATTACGGTTATTTTAAACGTTGCCGATAATTTTACAAGTTCTTTAAAAACGGCTTCTAAAAAAGTTTCGTCGGTGGCGGGTAGCACAATTACGTTATTGCCTGTGGGGGTTAAATACAGGTTAATATTTTGGTAATCAATGGCTTTTATGCCTACTTCGGCGAAAGCCAAACCCTTTGCTAGGCTATCTATTCCTTTTTTAAAAGGGTTGGCATATTTATATTCATCAGCTTGTCCGCTTCTTATTAGCAATATTTTTTTAGGTTTTAGCGTGTTTTTTATAAATGCTGCGGCGGTGTAAGCGTGTTGGTTTAGCGTATTATTTATGGTAAGTAAATAGGGGTTATTAAAAGTGTTTGGATTTTGTGGTGCCAAAGGCGATACCAACGGAATTTTTAACGTTTTAGTTAGGTTTGAAAACGCTTTTATGGCATTAGGGAAAACGGGGCCAACAATTAAATCGGAGGTTTTTATTTCTTTTTTTAGGATTAAGGCGTTCGTTTTTACAACATCATCACCACTATCATATACCTGTAATTTAAAGTTTGCACCCTGTAAAACCGCTACCGAATCTAAGGCCATTTTAAAGCCTTGGTAATAATCTAAGGCTAAATTTGCTTTAGCCATTTGAGGTAACATTGCAGTTGCACTATTTATTTTATCTAAACCAAATGGCAAAACTAACGATATAAGCATTTGTTGATTAGCTTTTTCGGTGTTTTTTGTGGGCGTTTCTACATTTATTTCGGCAGGTTTTTCTACAGGTTTTACTACCACAGGCGGTGCAACTGGCGGTTTTACAGGCGTAATTATTTTGGGCGAGCAAGCACCTAATATGGCTAAAAAAACTATGCCTAAAAATAAATTATTCCCACTCAATGGTTGCTGGCGGTTTCGAACTAATATCGTACACCACCCTGTTAATTCCTTTAACGTTGTTAATAATTTCATTTGATATTTTGGCTAATAAAGGGTAAGGCAGGTGGCTCCAGTCGGCAGTCATCCCATCTACAGATTCTACTGCTCGCAGGCAAATTACGTTTTCGTAGGTACGTTCGTCGCCCATTACGCCTACCGATTGTACGGGTAAATAAATGGCTCCGGCTTGCCATACTTTATCGTACCAACCGCTTTTTTTAAGGTTATCAATGTAAATAAAATCGGCAGCTTGTAATATAGCTACTTTTTGTGGGGTTACATCGCCCAAAATACGGATGGCTAAACCTGGCCCAGGAAAAGGATGGCGGTTTAAAATATTTTCGGGTAATTGTAAGGCTCGGCCTACACGGCGTACTTCATCTTTAAACAAAGTTTTTAGCGGTTCTACCACTTTTAGCTTCATAAAATCGGGCAAACCGCCTACATTATGGTGCGATTTTATGGTGGCCGATGGCCCACCGTTTACCGAAACCGATTCGATAACATCGGGATAAATGGTGCCTTGTGCCAGCCATTTTACATCACTTATAAGGTGCGATTCTTCATCAAAAACTTCAATAAAAACCCTACCAATGGCTTTACGTTTAAGTTCGGGGTCAGATAATCCTGCCAAAGCATCATAAAATTTTTGCTTGGCATTTACGCCTTTTACGTTTAAGCCCAAGTGCTGGTACGAGTTTAAAACCAACTCGAACTCATCTTTACGCAGCAAGCCATTATCTACAAAAACACAGTGTAAATTTTTGCCAATGGCTTTATGTAAAATTAGGGCTGCCACAGAAGAATCTACCCCACCCGAAAGGCCCAAAACTACTTTATCGTTTCCTAATTGCAGTTTAAGTGCGGCAATGGTTTCGTCGGCAAAGGCATCGGGCGTAAAATCTTGCTTGCAATGGCAAATATTTACTAAAAAATTATGTAGCAACTGTTTACCATCGTTACTGTGGGTAACTTCGGGGTGAAACTGTATGCCGTAAGTTTGGGTGTTTTTTATTTGATAGGCCGCTACTTCTACGGTATCGGTACTGCCAATAATTTCAAAATCGGCGGGGATAGATTTTATGGTATCACCATGCGACATCCACACTTGCGAATCGGAAGCAATATCTCGCATTAGCGGATTTAAGCTGTTGGTATATTGTAAATTGGCTCTGCCGTATTCTCTGGTTTGCGATGCCATTACGTTGCCTCCCATTTTTTGAGCCATATATTGCGCACCGTAGCACACGCCTAGCAAGGGTAGTTTACCGTGGAATTGTAAAAAATCTATCTCTGGGGCATCGGCTTGCCTAACAGATGATGGGCTTCCCGAAAGGATAATACCCATTACATCGCTACCTATTGCTGGTATTTTATTAAATGGATGGATTTCGCAAAATACGTTTAACTCGCGTACCCTGCGGGCTATTAATTGTGTGTATTGTGAGCCAAAATCCAGGATAATAATTTTTTGTTGCATAACGCAAAGGTAGTTTTTTTTTTTTTTTTTTAAATTGGTGTTTGTAGGATTTTTGGGGCGGTAGTATATATATTTTAGTAAAATAACAGGGTTATATGTTTGGGTGTTCGGTTGTGCGGTATAATTTTTAAGTTAGCATTTAACAACGTTGCTAAACTCAACAATTATTGGTATGTGCACAAAATAATTACTTTACCACCTGCACCCATTTACCTGCTTCCATTGCTTGTATATTATGGTTGTACATGGCTTCGCAACTTACCGCTGGCAAATAATATTTACCCAAGTAGGCCGCATTTAACAGCACTTGGTAAATTAGGGTTTGCCTTTCGGCGATATTAAAGTAGGTTAAAACCCTATCGTCTCTACTATTCCGATAGGTATAATCAGCTTGCCCGCTAATAACCGAAGCATCGCTTAAGCGGGTATTTATAATTTCCCAGCCCGATGGAAATATTTGCGTAAGCGCCATTTGCTGGTAAAAGCCCCGTTTGCCGGGATTGTTAAGGGTAACCTCGGCCACAAAATCTGTTCCTTGTGGTAATACGCTGGGGTTTATTAGTTTACCTTTAAGTGTTTTGTAAACAATACGCATGGTTAAAATATCGGCATTGTTTTTTATAGGTGGGTTTACGCCTTGCGGTGCTTGCCCTTGGCGTATTACACGTACATATAACAAGTTTTTACCGCTATTGCTGATACTGATATTTGTTTTTCCATTTTTAAAATCGAGCGGTATTTTTTGGAAAACGGAGTTTGTATGCGCCGCTTTTTTATCGCCGTAAAGGCTATACACCATATTTACTTTTGCGCCTGTTTTATTGGTACCGCAATATTTAGCTATGGCAATTAAAGCATAAGCCGTAGTTTGGGTGCTGTACCATTCATCTTGCGAAAGTTTTGCGGCTATGGTATTTACCAACGCTGCGGCTTTATTTTTTAAGCCCAATTGGGTAAGTGTTTCTAATATCATACCTTCATCTCGCACATCGGAACCATAAGTATAAGCCATTTGATTGTACGGATTTACAAAAACGGCTAAACCTTTAATTAACGATAAAGCAATTGCCCGTTGCCCTATTAATTGGTAAGCTGCCGCTAATCGCCATTTGGCCGCTACCGATAAATATTTAAACTCTCGCAGGCGGTTCATTGCGCCTATTTCGGGGGCTTTGGCCAATGCCAAAACATATAAACGGTAGGCTTGGGCCAAATCGCCACCATAAAAATTATCGCTTGTGGGCGTATAATTATTGGCTTTATTGCGTTGGTAATTTTGCCATTGCGCCAGCATAGTAGGCGGCAAACTGTACCCTAAATTTTGCGCTTCAATTAAAAAATGACCCGCATAATTGCTGCCCCATTCATCGGCTTTATTATCGCCAGGCCAGTAGCCAAAACCACCTTCGGTAGTTTGAAAACTGCGTAATTTTACCAATGCTGTTTTTATATTTCGTTCTATTTGTGCATTTTGTGTTCCAGTAACATCGGTTAATTGGTTTAAAACCAACTGCGGAAAAACTGCCGAAACCGTTTGCTCTATACAGCCGTGTGGGTATTGTATCAAGTAGTTTAGGCGTTTACTTAAATTAATGGCGGGTATGCTCGATACTTCTAGTTGGGCACTATTGCTTCCAGCTATGCCAATAGGCGCAAAACTTGCCGACCAATTTTTACCGCCCATAATTTGTACGCCATCTACTTTGGTAATGTATGGGTTAGGGTTTCTAATATCCATTTCTATAGCGTACACCGCTTTTTGCCTGCCACTTTGGGCTATAATTTTAATTTTTGCTATGCCTGTTGCATTGCCTACGGTAATATCGGCGAAAGCCATTTTCTCGCCATTTTGGCTAAATACTATATTTTGTTTTTGGTTTGATGCTACCAGTAAACCATTGGTTTGAATACTTAGGCTTACATTTTTAATATTTTTATCCATTACAAAAATGGTGATAGGCAGTTTAAAACTTTCGCTAGGGCCAGCCACACGGGGCAAGGTTGCCAGTAACATTAGCGGTTTTTTTACTTCCACCGTTTTTTCGGTTTGGCCATACGCACCATCGGCACCAGCCACCACCATAGCCCTTACCGAGCCTATATATGGTGGCAATTTAAAAGTGTGCGTAGCTTTTTGGCCAGCTGCCAAAGTAAATGGCCCCATATATTTTACCACAGCTTTAAAACGATTTGCCTTGGCAGGATTTACATTTCGGTTGATGCTGCCATCGCCACCAATGCTTAATATCCGCATTAAATCGCCGCCCCAGGCACCCACCACGTTATCAAACAAATCCCAAGTTTTTACACCCAATGCTTCACGAGCGTAAAAACTGCTATGCGGGTCGGGAGTTTTATAACGGGTTAAATCAAGCAAGCCATCATCAACCAAGGCAATGGTGTAAGTCATAGCTTTTCCATTGGCCTCGCTTACGGTAATGTTATTGTTGGTTTCGGGTTGTATTATGCCGGCCATAGTAATTACAGGTTTTAATATGGTTTGCGGGTTTTCCACCAAAATAGGGATAAGGCCATACATGCGAATAGGCAAATCGTTTACCGTTTGCGAGTGTGGTTGCAGTAAAGTTAAGTTTACAAATACGTTGGGTGCCATTTCTTTATCTACCTTAAAGGCGATTTTGTTTGGCCCTTGCTGGGTTTTTTCCCACCAAGTTTTTAATACGTGGCTACCCGTTTCAATACTTACCAAGCATCTGCCGTTTTTACTGCCGGGTACGGTTAATACTACCTCTTCGCCTACTTTATATTTATCTTTATCGGCAGTAAAAGATAGCATTGCGGCATCGGTAGGGTTGTTTTGCTGTTCGCGTTGTGCCCAGCCTGCGTAATCTAAATAAACGGTTTTGCCGGTAATGTGGCCGCTGGCTAGGTCTTTTATTCTAATTAAATATCGGCCCCACTCTTGCCCATCAAGGTATAAATTCCAGTTTCCTTTGCCGTTGCTAAGCGTAATATTTTGTTTTTTAAGCAATTGGTTGTAATTGTTTTGGGTAAAATTACTTAGGCCTTCCTCGCCAGCATCCCACCACCAGCGCCATTGTATTTTGTACAATTCAACGGTTACATTTTGCTGGCCAGCTAGCAATTTACCCTCAGTATTTACATTGGCAATTTCTATGGTATGGTTTTGCCCGCTTAGCAACATACCGCTAAGTTTATCGCCCTCGGGTGTGCGTAAACCCACGTACGATGTGTACGCATGGTAAGGCAAACTAAAATTATCGATACTAAAATTACCACCTGCTTCAAATACTTTGGTGCTAAAATTAGCTTGTAAAACACCTGGTGCATTGGCTGTTGTACTTAAAGTCGCTTTTATATTGGCAACCCCGTTATCGTTTAAATTGCCCTCAAAAACATTTATACTTTCGGTGGTAAATGGGTTAGTAGGGTCGTCAAAAATATAGTTGTTAAAGTTTTTAAAACGGGTGGTAGTGGTGCTTAAAGTGGCATCAACCTTGGCTTTTAAGTTTTTGGCAGGTGTACCAAACAACCATTTTACAGCCAGTAAGCCATCGTTTGCTTGGCCTGCGCCTAGGCTGGTTTGCTGGCCAAAACCTATATTTATTTTTAACCTATTGGGCATAATGGTTTCTACCTTTATGCTTTTGGTAAACACGGCTGCACCCACTTTTATTTTAGCAAGCCAATTGCCCGTATTTGCGCCAGCATCGGTTTTGGTTTTAAAAACATAAAAACCGTTTAACCCTTTAAACAAAATATTTCTTTTAATAAGTTGGTTTTGAGGATTAAAAAACTCGAAAGAAACAGGCATATCGGCAGGTAATTTTTTGCTTTTATCTTCCAAAATAAAACTTACAAAAACCGAATCGCCGGGGCGGTAAACGCCACGTTCGGTATAAATAAAGCCTTTTACACCGTTTTGTACTACCTCGCCATTGGCATTAAAACGGCTTAAAGGTAATGATGAACCATCGTCTAATTTTAAGTAACCCCGTTCGGTATCTTTTTTTGCCGTTAGCAAATAGGGTTTGCTAGGCTTATCAAATTTTGCTATGCCTTCGTTATCGGTAGTGGCGGTTTGTAACAATTGGTTTTGGTAATCTAACAGCTTAATTTCTACACCACCGATTGGCTCGGTATCTAAAATATTGGTAGCAAAAACCAATACCGAATTATCGTTACCCCGCTTGGCAATTAAACCAATATTAGATGCAATTACATTGCGAGAAACCCAACGATCGCGGTTATAATACGAGGCACTGCAAGGTTCGTCTTTTTGGTCCCAGTTAAAACCACTTGGGTAA
>RDXP01000022.1 GCA_004292865.1 Sphingobacteriales bacterium | reverse complement strand
CATCAGAAACTAAGGCGTTTATTCCCCTATCGCCAATAATGGCAAACTTTTTATCATCCGTGGCAACGTAAATTAAAACACCGTTATTTAGTTTGGTTTTGTGCATTTCCAAATCATGGAAACAGGCCACAGCCCTATCTAGCACCTCTGTTTTGCATTTTTTTTCTATACAAACTCTTATTTCGCCCGAGGTGTTTTTTTCGGCCCACTCAATAGAATGTTTAATTTTTTCTTGGTCGCTATCGTTTAGTGTTGGCATAAATAAAAAAATGTTTTTTAAATGTTTAGGTAAATAAAACTTTAGGGGTTAAAAAAAGGCATATTACCTACTTGTACCTTAAATTGTAAATTAAACTAATTTTTATCGTCTAATTTTTTTTGTAGTTGTTCCATTTCCTTTTTTAATTGGTTTATAGCTTGGTCTTTTTCACTCAATGCTTTATCTTTTTCATTCAATGCTTTTAAGAACTTTTTTTCTTTTTCTTCAAACATGGCATTAATAGTTCTTATTGCTTCTTGTTCGTCTTCAATTTTCTTTTTTTCTTTGGGGTTGGTACCCGAGTGGTGTAAAATATCTGTAATAATTTTAACCTCTTCTATATCTGTTAAATGGTTAAATTCTTTAATTATTTTTTTATCATCCACAAAGTTTGATTGTTCAAAAACACTTAATAATTTATCTAATGGGGTTTGATACCTATCTGTAATTCGCTCTACTTGCACTATAAAACAATCGTGTGTAAGTTTTTCTACAAAATCACTTTTGGTATCAATAATTTTTTTGTTGATTAAATCTTTGTAGTTTCTTTCAACTTTAATGCAAGGGCTTAATATTTCTGGTAATTTAAAACCTAAAATATAAATCGTAGTAATGGGTAAAACTACTTTTACATTGTTTATAGTGTCTTCTTTTTTATATTGGTCTGATAAATAATTTCTAAAACGCATTAAATCAATCTGATTTTTTGCTTTTTGTATCTCTATCAATACTTTTTTATGTTCCCCAGTTTCGGTTTTTATGGTGGCAATAAAATCTAACCTATACACCCATATCGAATGCCTTTCTCTCAACCTATTTTCGTATTGTTCTACATCTTTGGGGTTAGTAAAATCAAACTCGCCTTCGTAAGTATATTCCTGAGGTTTTACTTCAATGGTTTCAATGGTTTGCTCTAAAAGCGTTCCAATAAAGAATTTTGCAACTCTTTCGTTCTCCATCATTCTTTTAAAAACCACATCGTATATAGGGTTTGCAATTACCATTTTACTGTTTTTTTATAATTAGGTAAATGTACTAATTAAACCTATAAGGTTTTAAAAACCTTATAGGTTTTGTGTTTCGTAAAAAAAAAGCGCATCAAACGCCTTTTTTGTACCTTAAAACTTTACAGTTGGTGCTTTATCGGCACCAGCTTCGGCAGCAAAACTACCTTTAACTGCAAAGCCAAACATACCTGCAAATAGGTTGTTAGGAAATGTACGGATGTTGGTATTGTAACTCTGTACCGAATCATTAAAATCCCTACGGGCTACGGTAATGCGGTTTTCGGTGCCTTCCAGTTGTGCTTGTAGCTCCAAAAAGTTTTGGTTGGCTTTAAGCTCGGGGTACTGTTCTGATACTACCATTAACCTGCCCAATGCTTGGCTTAACTGCCCTTGTGCGGCTTGGAATTTTGCCAAATCCTCAGGACTAGTTTTGCTGGGGTCCACCGTTACAGATGTTGCTTTGGCTCTAGCCTCAATTACGGCGGTTAGGGTTTCTTTTTCGAAGTTTGCAGCACCTTTTACACTGGCTACCAAGTTAGGTATCAAATCTATACGGCGTTGGTATTGGTTTTGTACTTCGCCCCAGGCGGCTTTAACTTTTTCGTCTAATTGTACCGAACTGTTGTAACCGCATGAACTTAGCGTAGCGGTAATAAATAATGCAAAAGCATAAAAAATAGTTTTTTTCATTTTTGATGGATTAATTGTTTTCAATTTTAAACCTAATTTATCAATTTTCATACCTTTGTTGTAATTCGTGATAAAAACACGACAAAAAGTCAATGATTATAGAACGTGAAGTTATCATCTTTCCCGATGATATTAATGATTTGGATAAAATAAAATCCGAAATAATTT
>RDXP01000089.1 GCA_004292865.1 Sphingobacteriales bacterium | reverse complement strand
TGTGCAATCTGTGAGCAAAACCCTATCCCCTCTCGGTCTCCTTCCCCTCTCGGTCTCCCCAAAGGGGAGATGCTCGAATGTGAAATTTTGGTTTTAGATTTTATTGCAAATCAATAATCTGTGTTTTTTTTCTCTCAGTTTACATTAACAAACAGACCTTGTTCCCCATCCCACTGGCTCCCAAAGATGGAAAATGAGGGGATAGGGAATGACTATTGCGTATAGCGGGGTTAGCTGTTGTGGTGAAATGCTAGCCTTGCTTTTCCGAAAAAAACAAAACAATTATGTTTTATGATGAAGTTGTTTTGTTAATGTAATAAATGGTGGTTTTATGATATACTTTATCGTATTTTATTTTGGTGATGGATGCGTAATCTATTTGTATATCGAAACTTTTGTGTAGCGGAAATTCTAAAATATATGCTAAAAGTGAGCGTATTACGCCAGCATGGGTAATTATAAATAGATTTTGATGGCTGCTGTTTTGCGTTAATTGTTCCCAAAATATGCGGCAACGTAGGGCTAAATCCATAAAGTTTTCGCCATTAGGGATTTTAAAATTTACAAAATCGGCCATCCAAGCGTTTAATTGCTGGCTATCAATACTATCCCAAGGTTGTAATTCCCAATCGCCAAAGTTTAGTTCCATCATACGCTCATCACTTATATAATTATTATTGCTTAAAAAACTGGCCAACTTGGTACACCGCCGCAAGGGACTGCTATAAAAAATAGCATCGGTTTTTAAGGTATTGCCTAGGCTTTCTTCGAGGCTGTTAAAATAATGGGTAAAATTTTCTTCGAGCGGTATTTCGGATTGTCCGTAGCATAATTTACTGGGGTTATACACCGCCGAATGCCTAATTAAATAAATATCCATATTTTATAAATACTTAAATATGAGTATTAAAGATAAATAAAAAACTACTTCGGCCATTTGCTGTACCGCACCCAAGCAATCGCCAGTATAGCCGCCAATCCATTTTTTAAAATAGCGGGCAAAATATAATTTGAGCAATACAAGAGGTATAAATACCAAAAAAACATAATAATTGCCAAATAAAAATAGGGGAGCAAGCCCAAAAATACAGGCCACCGCAAAATCGCTATGCCTCATTTTGGTAGCCAAGGGTTTGGCTTTGCTTAACAAATCTTCGCGGGCATACTGCCCGGTATAAATTAAACTTACTGATGTTAAGCGGCTTATAGCATGTGCGCTAATGAAGGTTATGGCCATTATTTGGGTGTTAATGTTTGCCAAGGCTACATATTTTAAAGCAAAAATTAGTATTAAGCCCGCAGCACCGTAAGTTCCTACACGGGAATCTTTCATAATTTCTAATATTTTATCCTTTGTGTAGCCACCACCAAAACCGTCGCATACATCGGCAAAGCCATCTTCGTGAAATGCGCCTGTAAGCAGTAACGACACCACAAAGCTCAATAAAATGGAAATATCGGCACTAAAAATAAGGCTAAAAATCCAATAGGATAATGCTACCAAAACCCCTACAATTATACCTACCAATGTAAAATACTTGGATGCTCGGTTTAGGTATTCGTCCGAATGATGGGTACTGGGCGGGCAGGGTAGGCGGGTGAAAAACATGAGTGCCGTAAAAAATATGCGTATTTCTTTTTTTATCATTTTATGATTTTTTATAATCTAACTAAAGTTTAGGAGGTAAATTAAAAAGGTGTTTTACCGTTTGATTATTTACTGAAACTGTTTACGGTTAGCCTTGTATTGTTTGCGTTTTCCATTTACATTCTTTGCGGTAAAAATACTGCACTCAACACAAAGATTTACGCAAAGCCTATTGATTTTATACTCAGCTAATTTTACAAAAACCCTGTAATATCACATAAAATAATACGTTTTTAAAAATTAATTCCCAATTTTATATAATTAATTCTCCCAAACTGCAATAATCTAACTAAATATTTTTTTGTTAAATTATATTTATCGGAATATAAGTTTTGGGTTTAACAAAAAAAAATAGCCTTATTTTTTTTAATTTAATAAGGGTTTACATTATTAAAACCCTTATTTGCTGACCCCAAATTTACGAATATTGGCGGCAAAAAATCCTTGTAAAGCTCATTTTTGTTATCGCTTATACCTTATCAAACATTAATTTGCGCCTAAATTTTAGTAAATAAAAATTTGGATATGCAATGAGTGTTAACGCAAAATTTACAAAAGCATAATTAGCTTTTAGTTTTTTTTTATCCAATATTTGTATTTATATATTTTTAGGTAGTTATTTTTACTTTTGCTTTTAGTTATTTTAGTTTTTAGCTAGTATTTATTACTATTATCCTAAAATAATTGATGTATTTTTATAAAACACTTAAACTGTGGGCTCGTATTTAGCAATAATAGTTACTAAATTATTTCTATTTTACTAAAAAAGCACCCTGTATTTGCTACATATTAAAATTATTAGATGAAAATACATCATTTTTTTAAAAAAATAATCATTGCCTTCTTTCTGTGTGTATTTATCCCTTTTTTAACATTTGCTGCATGCGATTATGATGCTGACCCATTTTGTGGAGAAGATATAGATGCACCTATTGATAACGGCGTTTGGTTATTAATTATAGTTTCTTGTATGCTTGTTTTTTATATGTTACGAAACAAAAAAAATAAGGTTGTTTCGTTATAATTTAAAAAAATTTAAAACTAAAGTTTCGGAGCAATGTCGTTGCCTTTTTTTGAAATTTCAAACGCTTGTATTAGTTTACTAAACTTTCGGAGGAAGTAAAACGCATAAATATACTTACTGTACAGTGTATTTATAAAATTAGCGGTATATAAGCAATATGCTTTGCGCAAAACTAGCTGTAAGCAAATGGGTAAATAAAAAATCCTAAAAAGCACTTACTTATCCATCTCCCCAAAAAAAAATCCAAAAATACACCACCATTTTTGTTCACACGAAACCAACTTTTATCAAAAAATAGCACAAAAAGCCATTTATTTTGGCGTAAGTGGATTTAATTCAAAAAATCGATATTTCTTTTTAAACCAGTAAATTTTGTACGTTTTAGGGCTGATGATTTAAAGAGTTTGCCAAATACATCGTCGGTAATTTCTTGCCAATCCTGCTTGGTCATTTGCAACAAATCGGGATGTGGCGTAAATTCGGGTACAGTGTGCGGTACCGAAAACCTGTTCCATGGGCATACATCTTGGCATACATCGCACCCGAACATCCAATTATCCATTTTACCTTTAAAACTATTGGGCAGGTTATCTTTTAGTTCGATGGTGAGGTACGATATACATTTGGAAGCATCTACCACATAAGGGGCAATAATGGCTTCGGTAGGGCAGGCATCAATACATTTGGTGCAGGTGCCGCAATGGTCGGTTTCAAAAGGAATATCGTAAGTAAGTGGCAGGTCGATAATTAATTCGCCAATAAAAAAAAACGAACCTGCTTTTTTGTTGATCAAATTCGAGTGTTTTCCCTGCCAACCCAAGCCCGCTTTTTGCGCCCATACTTTATCTAATACTGGTGCCGAATCTACAAACGCTCGTCCATCTACTTCGCCAATATTTTCGTTGATATATTGCAGCAGCAAGGCTAATTTTTCTTTGATAACAAAGTGATAATCGGTACCGTAAGCGTAGGTAGAAATTTTGGGAGCTGTGGCATCCAGTGGTTTTTGGTCGGTAAAATAATTAAGTGCTACCGAAATAATTGATTTTGCATTATCAACCAATAGCCTAGGGTCTAGTCGTTTATCGAAATGGTTTTCCATATAAGCCATTTTCCCGTTATAATTATTTCGTAACCAGTTATCTAACCTAGGTGCTTCGTTTTCTAAAAAAGTAGCTTGGGCTATGCCACAAAACAAAAAGCCTAAGCGCTGGGCTTCGGCTTTTATCATAAGGGTATGTTGTGCTTGGTTCATTTTTTTTTAGGGTGGGGTAAATTGAGCGTTTATGTAAAACTATCCCAATATGCTGTGCCCCATTCTATCACGTTTGGTTTTTAAATACACTTCGTTGTGCTGGTTGGAGGGTACTTCAATGGCTACGTTTTCTACAATTTGCAATCCATAGCCTATTAGGCCAGCTCTTTTGGTGGGATTATTGCTCATTAAACGCATTTTTTTAACATTAATGGCTCTTAATATTTGTGCGCCAATGCCATAATCTCGTTCGTCCATTTTAAAACCTAGGGCAAGGTTGGCATCTACGGTATCCATGCCTTGTTCTTGCAAGTTGTATGATTTTAGTTTATTTACTAGGCCTATTCCTCGGCCTTCTTGGTTCATATAAATTACTACGCCCTTGCCTTCTTTTTCTATCATTTCCATTGATTTGTGCAACTGTGGGCCACAATCGCACTTACACGAGCCAAAAATATCGCCCGTAATACACGAGCTATGTACACGTACAAGCACAGGTTCGTCGGCTTCCCAGCTGCCTTTTATTAAGGCCAAATGATTGTCGCCCGTGTTTATTTGGGTAAAGGCAACCATTTTAAAATCGCCCCATTGGGTGGGTAGGTTAATGGTAACTTCTTTTTTTACCAACGATTCTGTTTCTAAACGGTAGCTAATTAAATCTTGTATAGATATAATTTTCATATCTAACTCTTTGGCTAGTAATTGTAAATCGGGTAGGCGAGCCATTTCGCCATCCTCATTCATAATTTCGCATATAACTCCCGCTGGTGCAAAACCTGCTAGTACGGCCAAATCTACCGCCGCTTCGGTATGCCCAGCCCTGCGCAGTACGCCACCATTTTGTGCTATAAGCGGAAAAATATGGCCAGGCCGGCCTAAATCTTCGGGTTTTGTGGCTTCATTAATTAAAGCCATAATGGTTTTAGACCTATCGGTGGCCGATATGCCAGTAGTGCAACCATTGCCTATTAAATCAATAGAAACGGTAAAATTGGTTTCGAAAGTAGCCGTGTTTTTACCCACCATTAAGTCCAATTCTAAGGCTTTACACCTATCGGCCGTAAGGGGAACACATACCAACCCTCGGCCATATTTGGCCATAAAGTTTACCACTTCGGGTGTTGCATTGGCAGCTGCGGTTACAAAGTCTCCTTCGTTTTCCCGGTCTTCATCATCTACCACAATTACCATTTTACCAGCTTTTATATCCTCTATGGCCTCTTTAATACGGTGCAACATGTGTAAATAATTTATTTAAAATTAATAATATAATGTACAATACATTTGTGATTATATCCTACAAAATTAACTTTTTTAATGGGTTTTTGTTTGTTTAAATAGGTTCGATTTTTTTTTTAGGGAAACTTTGGTGGTTTACGTTATAATAAAGGTAGGGTTAATATGCCGCTATTTAAAAAGTAGTTTTAAGGCCTCGGCTTGCTTGCGGCCTGCGTTGTAATTGGGGTCTAGGGTAATGGCTTTATCAAGGTAAGCCAAAGCTTGGGTGCGGTATTTTTTTTGTTGATGCTGGTTTGCCCAAGCCCAATAGGTAAAACTCATTATTTTCCAATCGGCGTAATCGGGGTTTTTAGCTTGTTTATCAATAATGGCTTGCATATCTGGTTTGGCAAATTTTCGTTTGCTAAAGAAAAACCAAGGTAAGTTTTCGGCTACGCTTCCTCTTAAAAACTGTGGCATATAGCTTAGTTCGGCATAATTTATAACCGCTTGCTCAAATAATCTAAAGGCTTGGGCTACCAATTTTAGTTTTTTGGTTTCGCCACCTAAAAGTGCTAAAGCCGATGCCCTGTACGATGCAATAAAAGGTAAGAATGACTTTGTAGTAGCTTCATTTTCTTGTAATTGGGTAAGTAAATCGTAACTTTTTTGGGCGTAGCCTTTGTAAATACTTTTAGCTAAAAAAGTTAAATTTAAAGCTGTTTCGTGATAAATTATTCCTAACCTAACTTTGTTTATTTCGGTAGCATTTTTCGTATAAGCTAGTTCTACTTGCTTTAGTTTGGTTACCAAAAGGGTGGTGTCAATAATTTCCATTACATCGTTTAATTGATGCTCTGCCAGTTTTACTGTTGCCAAGTTTAATTGTTGTGCTTGGGTGTTAATTGCGCTGCTTGCTAACATTAGGGTTGCTATTAAAATTTGTTTCATATATTTTTTAAATTATTTATGAAGCAAATTTGCAGCCTTTTGTGGGCTTAAAACAATGACTTAAGTTAAGATTTTACCACTGGAAATTATTTTGTTTTTAAAACGCACTTTTCATTTCTGCATTTACTGGTGGTTTAATGCCTAACAGTTTTGAAACCGTGGCTGCAACTTGCAAGGAATATACTTTTCTTAATTCTCTTTTCGGTACGTTTGGGCCAATTGCGTAAAAAATAGACTGACCTTTGCGCAAACTGGCTAAGCAACCGTGAACGCCTCTACCCGTTTCGTTCATAGTTCCACCTAAAAGAAAATTTTTGGTGGCTTCATTTTCATTTTCAAACATCTTTGGATCAAAAGAGTTTTGCAATAGGTAGTTTACCCCTGGTTGGTATCTTCCAGATAAAGCGTAGCCCGATTTGCAACTCACAAATAAATCGCCCGAATATTCTGAATGGTATAATCCATATTCCTTTAGTTGCTGCTTATTGGCAACAAGCTCGAAAATTAATTCTCCAGTTTTGCTATCTTTTAATGATTTTAGAGTTGATGTTAATCGCATTAGATAATTTTGGTAATCAATTGCTTTAATTTTTTGTTTATTGATGTACAGATGAGCCGAATTTCCGCTAGATGCGGAGATTATATACTGGTTGTTATCATTAAAACCCGCTTGCTCCAAATAATTATTAAGCATTAAAGTAGTATGAATAGGTATCATACCATGATCAGAAAAAATCACCAAATTAGTTCCTTTTGGTAAAGCATTTATAATTTCGAGCAGATAAGCATCAATATTTTGAAATCGTTTTTCTATATAATCAGCATAAATTTTTGGTCGGTTTCCATTGTCTGCCTTAAAGTCTATTTGGCGTGGGTTTGTGAGCGTATATCTGTGCTGTACATCATCTAAGGTAGAAAAATAGCCAAATAGTAAATCCCATTCTTTCTCTTTCATACCTGTAAGAATTAGATTTTTTGAATATGTTGCCAGCCTATCTAATTGCTCAAACCAAATTTGCTCTGATACCAAACCTCTTGTTTGTTTTCTGTTTTCGGGTTCGCCGGGCCATAAACCACAGTTTAATTGTAATTTTTCGAGAAAGTTATTTGGCCAGCCATAAACTTCTGCCGGAGCATTCATAAAAAGTTGGTATTTACCTGCTTTTACGTCCGCTTTAAAAATCCTAAATGATGCATTATACTTTTTCCCATGTTTTTCTATTGCTATATCTTTCCAATTTTTGGCATCAACCGAAGCCAAATAGCCATTTTTTAAATCGGCATCTGTATCAATAATAATTTCTACATCTTGTTGTTTTACAGCTGTTTTGTTTGATGAAGTATCGTTTAGATAAATATATAACGGTATTTTAAAGCTACCCGTAATTTCAAAAACTGGTTTAGATGGACTTTTATTTCCAGTTTTAAGTTTGATAAGTTTTTTTGTGGCTAGTGAATTAATTATGGTATCTGTAACTTCTAAATCAATAACTAATGATGGGCCCAAAATTACGGGATACATGTGCATATAATCCGTCATACGGTTTTTACTGGTAGAATCTATACCTACACCACCTAAAGCCATTACCTTTTTATTTTGACGCATAGCCGCCTGAAAAATTGTTTCTGCGGAGATTGGATGCGAAAACGCTAATAAGTTTTCACTATCCCATCTTTGGTCCTTTTTTCTAAAAGAGTTGCCAACAATACCAGTTTTGCCAGGCGATGCTCCTGTAAAAATAGAAATATGTGATGGCCCAGTTGAAGCAACATTTATGGGTAGCATGGTTTCGGCAAAAGAGCCAGTTTTTCTGATTCTGGCAAAAGCACCGTTGGCTGGCAATAC
>RDXP01000088.1 GCA_004292865.1 Sphingobacteriales bacterium | reverse complement strand
TACGCAACTGCCCGATGGGGCAACTATATAATCGAACTCTTTAAAATTAGCCATAAACAACGTGTTACAGCCGCTTGTAAGGTGCTCGAAACCCGAGTTTGCCATAGGCTGGCCACAGCAGGTTTGGTTGGCGGGATAGGAAACATCAACGCCAAGTTTTTCTAACAATTGTAAGGTTGCAATGGCGGCGTTTGGGTAAAACTGATCTACATAGCAAGGGATAAATAAACCTACTTTCATTTTTATATTCATCAATATTTTTGGTGTGCCTAAATTAGAAAGATAATTGTAAACCCGATGCTGTATAATCATGTTTTATTAAAATTAGTGCTATGTTTTAAAATAATTTAAACGTAGTAGCAAAAACAGCGTTTGTTAATAATAGTTTTGGGTTAAGCTGGCTTTTAAAATAAAATTTATTTTAACCTATTGAATATTAAATTTTTAACCCATACATATAAAATTAATGTTAAAAGATGTATTAATTTATTTGTCAAAATCAATCGCTTTTGTACTTTTGCGGCGGAGAGTTGGCAGAGCGGTCGATTGCGGCAGTCTTGAAAACTGTTGACTTGTAACAGGGTCCTGGGGTTCGAATCCCTAACTCTCCGCATATAAATTAAATAGTAAAAACGCCTTAATCAAAAAAATTAAGGCGTTTTTTTGTACCTTATTTTGCGGTTTCAATCCTAAAAAAACAAGCCTGTTACAAAAAAGCGTTGTGGTTTCCTTATCTGTGGTAGGTGTGCCACCAACCACGGGAATTAAAAACAAGAAATACGCTTATCTATTTACTGCATAGCCAGCTATATAACATAGTTGCCACCTTTTCGGATGCGCCAGCCTTGCCCATAAGTGTGGCTAGCTGTGCATAATTATTAAGTATTTCTTCTCTTTTATTTCGTAATATATTGCTTAACTCGTTGCATAACATGGCGGTATTGCAATCTTGTTGTATCAGTTCTTTTACTATGCCTTTATCCATAATTAAGTTTACTAGGCTTATAAACTTAATATCAACCAGCATGCGGGCTATGGCAATACTTATGGCATTACCTTTATAAAGCACTACTTGTGGTACTTTAAATAAAGCGGTTTCCAGCGTTGCTGTACCCGAGGTTACCAAGGCGGCATGGGCATTTTTTAGTAAATCGTAGGTTTGGTTAAATATTATGGGGATTTTTTTACCAGCTGTATAAGGTAAATAAAAATCGTTATTAAACGATGGTGCGCCAGCAATTACAAACTGGTATTGGCTAAACTGGCTGGTAACCGAAAGCATTACAGGTAAAATATGGGCAATTTCTTGCTTACGGCTACCAGGCAAAAGAGCAATTATTTTTTTTGTGCTTAGCTGGTTATTTTTTATAAAATTAGGGTTGGGATAAAAATTTTCGATTGCATCTAGCAGTGGGTTGCCTACATACTGCACCTCCATTCCCCATTTTTTATAAAACGCTACTTCGAACGGTAATATACAAAACAGCTTATCTACATGTTGTTTAATTTTTAAAACCCGTTTTTGGTTCCAAGCCCACACTTTTGGCGAAATGTAATAACATACTTTTAGGTTGTTTTTTTTTGCAAACTCGGCAATTTTAAGGTTAAAGCCCGGGAAATCTATCAAAATTAAAACATCGGGCTGGTAAGCCAGTACATCTACTTTACAATTTTTTATATTTTTAAGAATAGTTTTTAGGTTGAGTGCTACTTCTAAAAAACCCATAAAAGCCATATCGGCATAGTGTTTTACAAGGGTACCGCCTGCGGCTTGCATCAAATGGCCACCGTAAAACCTAAAGTCGGCATTGTGGTCAATTTGTTTCAAGGTTTTTATCAGGTTGGCACCGTGTAAATCGCCCGAGGCTTCGCCAGCAACCAAGTAATATTTCAACCTTTTTGTATTTTGTAGTAAAAAAATAACAGCGCACATACAAACGTTGCCGATATTATTCCTCTAGCACTTGCTTCCATCTCTTTTTTGTAGGCCAGTTTTAGTAGCCATAAATTTATAGCTACACAGCCTATATACAATAAATCGGCTTTGCCGAAATAAGTAAAATTACGTTTTAGCAATTCTACTATTAATAACCCGATACCAGGAAAAATCAATCCTAGGGCTAGGCCTAGCCACACGCTATCTTTTTTAAACATTAAAATCCCATCCGTTTAAAGTGTTAATGGCGTGGTGCGCCGTCATATCAAATTGCACCGGCACCACCGATGCGTAATTGTTGTTTAAAGCCCATACATCGGAATCTTCGCCTTTATCGTTCAACTGAAAAACCCCTGTAAGCCAATAATAATTACGCTTGTAGGGGTCTTGCCTTTCGTCGAACTCCTCGGCCCATTTGGCATTGGCTTGGCGGCATATTTTTATACCTTTTATAGGCTGGCTATTGTTGGGGAAATTTACGTTTAACAATACGCCTAGTGGCAAACTGTTTTTTAAAACTTGTAGGCAAATAGCTTTTATATATTTTTTACAGGCCTCAAAATCGGCATCCCAGGTATAATCATCCATAGAAAAACCAATGGAAGGAATGCCCTCAATACAGCCTTCGACCGCCGCCGACATGGTACCCGAGTAGATTACATTGATAGAATTATTAAGCCCATGGTTAATACCCGATACGCATAAATCGGGTTTTTTGCCTTTAAAAATTTTGTTTACCGCCAGCTTTACACAATCAACAGGGGTACCGCTACTTTTATACATTTCAACTTCATCGTACAACTGTACTTTATCCAACCTTAGTGGTTTACCAATAGTGATTGCATGGCCCATGCCCGATTGTGGGCTATCGGGTGCTACTACCGTTACATTGCCTATTTGTTGCATTACCTCTATTAAAGCCTTTATGCCTGGTGCGGTAATTCCATCATCGTTTACTACTAAAATGGTGGGTTTGTTATTTTTCATTTAAGATATAATTTTTGTAAAACTTTAATCATTTTATGCAAAATTACGAAAAAACACAAGGTTAAAAGGCAATATTTTTTTTATGCGTTAGTGTAAAACTGAAAGGAACTGGGTTGCAGGGCAAAAGCTGTTATTGCTTCAATAATTAATTTATCCCTCTAAACAACCTACTCCAACGTATTTTATTAAAAAACGAAGCTTTATCATCCAAGCTCATCCATACAAAAAGGGCTTTACCTACTATATGGTCTTCGGGTACAAAACCCCAGTAGCGGGAGTCGGCACTGTTGTGTCGGTTATCGCCCATCATCCAATAATAGTTCATTTTAAAGGTATAGGTGTTGGTTTTTTTACCGTTAATAATAATATCGTTTCCTTGTATTTCAAGTTTATTGGCTTCATATACTTCGATGGCTCGGCGGTAAATGGGTAAGCTAAGGCTATCTAGTTTTACTGTCCAGCCTTGTTTGGGGATGATGATGGCTCCGTAATTATCTCGGCTCCATTGGTGTAGCGAATCGCCAGGGAAAATACCTTGTTCTCTTGAATTTTTTTCGCTTACGATGGGTATAATTTGCTTAACGGTGGTAAATTGTTTAAGTTTTTCTATCTCGGCTTTGGGTGATGTAAATAAATATTGGTTACTGCCTATGCGTTCTACATCTGCTTTTAGGTTTTCTAGTGCCATGGGATTAAATTCGGTGCCATCGGTGGTAACCATATAATCGGTTTGGCTCATGGGTGGTTTTTCGGCGGGTTTACCATCAATAAATACTTGCCCATTTATTACGCTTAGTGTATCACCAGGTGCGCCCATACAGCGTTTAATATAATTTTCTTGCTTATCTATTGGGCGGCTTAGGGGTGCATCGGCATCCATGGGGTAGTTAAATACTACTACATCGTAGCGTTCTACATGGCCCAATCCCGGCAAACGGTAATAAGGTAATTGTATGCCATCCCAATAGGCTTTTGTGCCTATAATGGGCATGGTATGGTGGGCAAACGGGAAAGCAATTGGGGTAATGGGGGTGCGGGCTCCGTAATTTACTTTACTTACAAACAGGAAATCGCCTACCAGCAAGGTACGCTCCATAGAGCCTGTGGGTATAACGTAGGCTTCTATAAATAAACCTCGTATAAGTGTTGCGGCTACTACGGCAAATATAATGGCATCTAACCATTCTTTACCTGCACTTTTTTTAACAGCTACTTTATTTGTGTTTTTTTTCCAAAATTTAAGGTTCATGGTTTGATTTTAATTTGTTTTAAGCGTTAAAATTGTACATATCTTTTACAGAGAAAAACCCTGTTTTGTTTTGTAACCATTCGGCGGCTACTACCGCACCTAGGGCAAAACCTTGGCGGCCGTGGGCAATGTGTTTGAGTTCTATCCTATCTTCGTCCGAGTCGTAAATTACCGAATGTGTGCCTGGCACTTCGCCTTGGCGGTACGATTCGATAATAAGATTATCAGGGCTGGCAATTGTTACATCGCTTTCATCGGCATTTACCGATAGCCATTCGGTTTTAGCTTTAAACTCGTCTAGCACATCTTCGGCAAGGGTAATGGCGGTGCCGCTTGGGGCATCTAATTTATGTATGTGGTGTATTTCTTCTAGTTCTACATCGTATTGGGCAGCAAATTGGTTCATCATTTTGGCTGCCATTTTATTAATCTGAAAAAATACATTTACGCCTACACTAAAGTTAGAGCCGTACATTAAGCCCGATTTTGCGTTTAAGCAATCGTCTTTAATTTTTTGTAAACTGCCATACCAACCTGTGGTACCCACAATTACGGGTACTTTAGCGGCTAAGCAATTTTGTATATTTTGCAATACGGTATCGGGAGTGCTAAATTCTATGGCTACATCGGCCGTTTGTAAATTGGCTATAGTAAGCTCGTGGGCGTTGTGCTGGTCTATTTTTAAAACAACTTGGTGGTTACGGTCTAGGGCGATAGTTTCTATCATTTTACCCATTTTACCATATCCTAGTAAGGCAATTTTCATAATCGGACTGTTAATTTTAACATAGGTACTGGTGCGCCCAAGTTTCCTACAAGCGAAGGTACATAAATAGATGGTTTAATATCGAAAGAAAGATTTTGACTTACATCGAAACGAGCAAGGCGGGCATCTATATAGGCATCAATAGCTACAATACCATAAAAAAGAATACCTCCAAAAATAGATAAATCTCGGTTTCGGCGGTAAAAATCTTTGGCTTGTACCAATTGTTCTTGGCTTATTTGTAGGGGAAACTCGGGGTCTTGAGATTTCCCTGGGTTGTTAAATCTAAATTGTAATTCGGTAAGGGTTTGTTTATAATAGCGGTTATTAAACTCGAAAACCAAACCTATACCTACAAAACCTGCGGGCACTAGCGGTACTTTCCACCATTTTCCGTTTTTGTATTGTCCTAATCCCGGCAAGGCGAACGACCTAAAAACGGCTTGCCTAGCGGTTTGTAAGTTGGTGGTATCGCCAGGTAATCGGTAGCGGCTAAACCTAAAGCCTGTTTTTTTTTTAACCACAACAGTATCTTGCTTTTGTGCCATAGCAACACAAAAAAAACATAATATTATACTAAAAAGGAAAATAGATTTTGTCATTTTACCAATCCAACATTTCTAAAATACGGGTTAAATCATCGTTAGATAAAAACGGAATTTCGATGCTTCCTTTGCCATTGCTTTGTACCTTCATTTTTATGCGGGTGGCAAATTTGGAGGATAAATCGTCTTCTATTTTTTGGTATTGAAACGAAATAGCATCGTTTTTCTTATTTTGGGTGGGATTATTTTCTGTGGGTTTGGCTAGGCGTACCAGCTCTTCTACTTTACGTACCGAAAGGTCTTTATCCAATATTTGTTTATGGATAAAAAGCTGGGTGGCTAAATCTTCAACGCTTATTAAAGCCCTTGCATGGCCCATGGTTATTTTGCTATCGCGGATAGATGCTTGTATAACTGGCGGTAATTTAAGCAGGCGTAAATAATTGGTAACGGTGCTTCGGTTTTTTGATACGCGTTCGCCTAGTTCTTCTTGTTTTAGGCTGCATTCGTCTATCATACGCTGAAAACTTAGGGCTACTTCAATAGCGTTTAGGTTTTCGCGTTGTATGTTTTCTATCAGGGCCATTTCCAACATTTGTTGGTCATCGGCGGTGCGTATATAGGCTGCAATTTCGGTTAATCCCGCTATTTTTGAGGCTCTTAACCTGCGTTCGCCACTTATAAGCTGGTAGCTATTGTGGCCAAATTGCCTTACGGTAATGGGTTGTATTAGGCCTTGTGTTTTTATAGATTGTGCCAGCTCGCCTAGCATTTCTTCGTTAAACTCGAAACGGGGTTGAAACGGATTTACCTGTATTTGGTTAATTTTTATATGGCTTATTGCGCCTAATGCTGCCGATGGATTATCGGTGATGGATGATGGCGTACTGTTATTTCTACTAGGCATTACTTCGTCCGAGTCGTTTAGCAATGCGCTTAATCCTCGGCCTAAGCCAAATTTTCTTTCTTTACTCATTATTTTAAACACGCTGGGCTGTGGCAGCCAGTTCTTTGGTTAAACCATTTTTTTTAATAATCTCTCGGCCTAGGTTAAGGTAATTGATAGCTCCTTTAGAGTTTGCATCATGCATAATTACTGATATGCCAAAACTTGGGGCTTCGCTTAATCGGGTATTGCGGGCTATAATGGTTTCGAATACTAGGTTTTCGAAATGCGATTTTACTTCCTCTACCACTTGGTTTGATAAACGTAACCTTACATCGTACATGGTAAGTAATATTCCTTCGATTTGTAAATCGGGATTTAAGCGTGTTTGCACAATTTTTATGGTATTGAGTAATTTGCCTAAGCCTTCGAGGGCAAAATACTCGCACTGTACGGGTATAATTACCGAATCGGCGGCCGATAAAGCATTAATGGTAATTAATCCCAAAGATGGCGAGCAATCAATAATAATAAAATCGTACTGGTGTTTAACTTTTTCTAATACGGCCTGCATTTTATACTCGCGGCCATGCAGGTTTATCATCTCAATTTCGGCACCTACAAGGTCGATATGTGCGGGCAGTAAATCTAAATTTGGGGTATCGGTATGTTGTATGGCATCAATGGCATCTACATCGTTAATAATACATTCGTAAATGCTGTTTTTTATTGTACGAGGGTCGAAGCCAATTCCTGAGGTGGAATTTGCCTGTGGGTCCGCATCTACAATTAATGTTTTAAACTCTAATACTGCTAAACTTGCAGCCAAATTTATGGAAGTGGTGGTTTTACCTACGCCTCCTTTTTGGTTGGCTATTGCTATAATTTTACCCATGTAATCACAAAAAAAATATGTTATAAACAAAAATTAAAAATAAAAATGGCTTAAAAATATCGTAAACACCACTTTTAGGAATATATTTGAGAATTGCCAAGATACATATTTAAACAATATCAACTTACAAACGTTAAAACGAGTTATAAACATATTTTATAAATGATAACAATAATATCAGGTACCAACCGCCACAATAGCAATAGCCTTAGGGTTGCAAAATATTACCAAAAACAATTAAACATAAAAGAGGTAGATAGCCGTATTTTACCATTAAACGAAGTACCATTAAGTATATATAGTTCTGATATTTATGCCCAACCTAGCCCAGATTTTAAACCTATACAAGATATTATTACCCAAACACAAAAATTTTTATTTATTATTCCCGAGTACAATGGCAGTTTCCCTGGAGTATTAAAAGCGTTGATAGATGTATGTAAATTTCCCGAAAGTTTCGACCATAAAAAATGTGCTTTGGTAGGCGTATCTACCGGAAAATATGGCAATATAAGAGGGGTTGATCATTTTACAGGCATAGCCCATTATTGCGGTATGCAGGTAATGCCGCTTAAAATACATATCCCAGCCATACATACCGAATTAAATGATGCTGGCGATTTTCATCTCCCCAAAACCCTAAAATTTGTTACCGAACAAATTGATAAGTTTGCGGATTTTTAGG
>RDXP01000123.1 GCA_004292865.1 Sphingobacteriales bacterium | reverse complement strand
CGTTTGGTATCGGTAACTTCGCCAATAATGGCACAGTTTAAATCCCACTTGTCAAAAACAGCTTCCACATCTTTTTCTCGACCTTTTTGTACCACAATTAGCATCCGCTCTTGCGATTCGGAAAGTAAAATCTCGAAAGGTTGCATATTGGCTTGGCGGGTAGGCACTTTATCTAAATGTATGCGCATACCGTGTTCGCCTTTGGCACTCATTTCGGAGTTGGAGCATATAATGCCTGCCGCACCCATATCTTGCATACCTATTACGGCACCAGTTTTTATAACTTCGAGGGTGGCTTCTAACAATAATTTTTCTTGAAAAGGGTCGCCTACTTGTACGGCTGGTAAATCGTTAATGCTATCGGCACTTATGTTTTTTGATGCAAATGCTGCCCCGTGTATGCCATCTTTACCCGTTGCCGAGCCTACAATATACACTGGGTTGCCCACACCATACGATGTTGCCGAAACCGTTTCGCCCGCTTTTACTATCCCTGCCGACATGGCGTTTACCAACGGATTTACGTGGTAACAATCGTCAAAAAAAACTTCGCCACCCACGGTAGGTATGCCAAAAGCGTTGCCATAATCGCCAATGCCTTTTACCACGCCTTTAATTAACCATTGGGTTTTTGGGTGATTGGGGTTGCCAAATCGTAGCGAATTTAGTTGCGCAATGGGCCTTGCACCCATGGTAAATATATCTCGGTTTATACCTCCCACCCCAGTGGCAGCACCTTGGTAAGGCTCCAGGGCCGATGGGTGATTATGCGATTCTATTTTAAAAACACAACCTATACCATCGCCTAAATCAACCATCCCAGCGTTTTCTTCGCCAGCTTTGGCCAGCATACGTGGCCCATCTTTAGGTAAAGTTTTTAGCCACACAATAGAGTTTTTGTACGAGCAATGCTCGCTCCACATGACCGAAAAAATAGATAGTTCGGTAAAATTTGGGACTCTACCCAATATTTCTATAATTTTAACGTATTCAATTTCAAGTAAACCTAAATCTTTTGCAGTTTGTAGGGTGGTAAGGGTTTGAGTTTCCAATGCTATTAGTATATTTGATAATAAACCATAAAGGTATAAATAAGGTCGGGTTTATAAAAAACCATTTGCTAAACTTGTTACATATATTTAAAAAATGATTCATCGTACAATTAAAAAGTGCCTCGCACTACTGTTTGTTTTTAGTGTAATTACGCACTACACAGCCCATGCCCAGCTAGGTAACGAGTGGATAAAACCATCGCAAAAATATGTGAAAATTAAAATAAGTACCGATGGCTTGCATAACATTACTTACAACCAAATAGTACAAGCGGGCTTAACACTTAATACCATCGACCCTAAAAAGTTTCAATTATTTAATAAAGGTAAACAGGTGGCAATTATGGTGAGCGGCAATCAAACTATTTTTAGCAATGCTGATAATATTATTTTTTACGGCCAAGCCAACGATGCTAGCTTAGATAAAATACTGTATAAAAACCCTAACGATTTACCTAATAATGAAGTAAGTTTATTTGAAGATGTTAACTATTATTTTTTAACTTATAGCGAAACCGAAAACGGTTTAAGGTATCAAAATAAAACGATAAGCAACAGCGGTTTAACTCCCGAAAGTTACATAATTACAAATAGCAGGCTAAATTTTTCGAACAAATACTACCCTGGTGCTTATATTTTTGATGTAATCACGTACTCGGAGTATATTGCTGGTGAAGGCTATTTGGGTGAAACTTATGGCCGTGGGCAAACAGCAAGCTACAATTTGAATACACCAAAATATGCTACCAATACAAATTTCGAAACAAGTGCCTCTTTTTATGTTGCTGGGCGTTCCAGTTCTAACTCGGGCAATAGCAGGGGAAATCATCATTTAAAAATTACAGCAAATAATGTAACCATTTGCGATTCGGTTTTTAGAAACTATAATGTTGTAAAACAGCAAAAAAAAGTAGCTTTAGGTAATTTGCCAGCTATAAGTGGTATTAATTTTTCGTCGGTTGATGATTTAACTACGAGTGTAAACTTTACCGATTTTCAGGCACCTGCTTATATTGATATTAGTTACCCCCGTTTATTGGATTTAAGTGGGATAAGCAGTTTAAAGTTCGGCTTAAATCCCACCCAAACAAATAGCTATTTAAAATTTACCAACAGCAATATTGCCAATGCCATTATTTTAGACAATAGCAATAATACCATTTATACCGAAACCAAAAATAACGGGAACGCCGAATTTGTGTTGGATGCAAAAGCGGATGTTAAATATTTTTTAGCCGATTTAAACACCACCAACTCTGTTATAACCGAGCCAGTTACATTTAAAAACTTTAGTATTAATGATGTAAAACCGTTTTTGATTATATCTAATAAAAATTTTAGCGCTGGGGCGGAGGCTTATAAAACGTATAACGAAACCCGAAACCTAGCTACTGTACTAGCCTATACCGATGATTTATACAACGAATTTTATTATGGTTTTCACCATCCATTGGCTATCCGAAATTTTGTTTCGTGGGGTTTAGATAAAGGTGCTACAAAACCTGTTTATCTGTTATTGCTAGGTAATGGTGCCGAGTATACCAAAAATAACATAGCCATAGATTATGTGCCTACTATTGGTTACCCACCATCAGATAATATGTTAACATCGGGCTTAAATGGCTCTGTGCTAGAGCCCGGGCTAATTACAGGCCGAATACCAGCCATTAACAACCAAGATATAGACAATTATTTAAGCAAATTAAAAATTTACAACCAGCTTCCCGATTCGTTATGGCGTAAAAATATTTTACATATATCTGGCGGAAAAACCATAAGCGAAAATGAAGATTTTGCCTTTTACCAACGCCGTTTTTTTGATAATGCGAAAGCAGAAAAATTTGGTGCTAAGCTATCTAATATCAAAAAAAATATAAATACACCTATTACCGAAAACCAAACCGAAAGAGTAATACGCGAAACCAACAGAGGCCTTGCATTAATTTCTTATTTCGGGCATGGTGCCTCTACCGGTACCGAAATATCATTTGGCCTAGCCCAAAACTATGATAACAAAAACAAGCCAAGTGTTTATATAGTAAATGGTTGTAGTACAGGCGATATTTTTAATTTTTCGAACTCCCAAGCCGAGCAATTTATTATGCAAAAAGATTTTGGTGGTATAGCGTGGATAGCAACTACAAGCGAAGGCGTTGGTAGCGAATTATATGGGGCTACTTTTTTGTTTTATAAAAATTGGTTTAGCGATGGCTATGGCGAATCAATAAGTTCGGGTTTTAAAAAGGGTTTAAAAGCGTATCAAAGAGTAGGTAACGCTTTAAATGAAGCGCATACACGCCAGTATATTTTTGTGGGCGACCCTGCCATAACATTTTATAGCCCTGCCAAGCCCGATTATGAAACCAAAAACGCTTTTTTATATGCCACTACAAATAATCAAAACGCCAGCTTAGCTACATTATCATTAAAACTAAAAATCGAAAATCCGGGTAAGGCAATACCCGATAGCTTGATAGTTAAAGTTACCCGTACGTTAGCCGATAACTCAGTAGTGCAATTACCCAATTTTAAAGTTAAACCTGTTTACAATACCGATACTATTTCTATAGAGTTAAGCAATGAAGGAATAACGGCTGCGGGTAACAATAAAATTACTGTATTGCTAGATCCCGATAATAAAGTAAACGAACTAAACGAAAACAATAACCAAGCCACGCTAGATATATTTTTGCCAGGCAATGGTATCAATTTAATATACCCCATAAACAAGGGTATTGTGGCAAATAATACCGTTTCGTTAGAAGCCGAACCCGATAATTTATATACTAAAAACGCCGAGTATTTTTTTGAGCTAGATACGGTAATAACGTTTAATAGTAGTTTTGTAAAAAAATCGCCCATTATTGCTGCGGGTTTATTACCCAAGTGGGTGCCTAATATAGCTTTTGAAACAGGTAAGGTATATTTTTGGCGAGCAAGAATTAATGCTCCGATTGATAAAGGAGGCGCATGGTCCACCGCATCGTTTACATATTTGCCCAATACAGCCGATGGGGTAAATATTTCCCATCGTTCGCAGTTGCAAAATATGAGCTTAAAAAACATTGATTTTGATAACAACACGGGTAAATTTAGCTTCTTTACCAATTTGTTTCTTACCACCATTCAAACCCGTGGCGATGATGCCTCTAATGCAAACGAAAGACGGTTAAGGGTACGTGGGCAGGATGCAATAGCGTATAACAATCCTGATTTTTCGGGTTTTTCTATTGCCAGTTACGATAACAAAATTTATGACAACATTTTTAGTTACCCAAGTCCTTATAATTTTAAATTAGGGCTTTATCCTGTAAATGGCTATTCGGGGCAGTTTTTTTGGGATATTAACGACCCTATACAAGTAGATTCGATGGTTGCTTATATTAACCAAATACCCAAAGACTATTATGTAATGGGAATAAATGGTTTAAATATTACCATTAACCAGTTACCTGCTTATGCCAAAAATGCGCTTAAATCCATTGGGCTAAATAAGTTTGATTTAGTAAATAATGGCGAACCTTATATGTTTTGGGGCGTAAAAGGAGCTGCACCAGGTACAGCCGAAGAGGTTACAGCCGATTATGCCTCGGCCATACCAGCCCGGTCTCAGTTAATTAGGTTTACCAAAGCCTATACCTACAATTTTAACAATGGCTTTATTGTATCCGAAAAAATAGGTCCCGCAAAAATATGGAAAACAGCACAATTTGATTTTTATAAAAAAGGAGCCGATGTAGTAACATACAGTATTATAGGCGTAGCTGCCGACGGCAAAGAAACCATCTTATCAAAAAATATAAACAATACCCTAGTAGATATATCAATCATAAACGCTACAATTTACCCTTATATAAAAATTAAAGCCGATATTTTAGATAAAGTGGATTTAGATGTACCCGATTTAAAATACTGGCGCATCATATATCAGCCCGTTCCCGAGCTAACTTTTAACCCCGAATTTAAAGATATTTTTAAATCATTAACAGTGCAAGAGGGCGATAGCACCCATTGGGAAATCGGCATAAGCAACCTATCGGCTTACGAAACAGAAGCCATGAATATTGTACCTACAATACTTAAAGCCGATAAAACTATGCTAACCAAACCCCTTATTAGCCTGCCCAAACTTGCACCTAATACCAGCACCACCATAAAACTTGCCTATGCCACCAAAGGATTAGGAGGTAAAAACAATTTAAAACTACAACTACAAACCCGTAGAGAACTAGAGTTATACCCCTTTAACAATACCCTTGCCAAAGAATATACCGTTGATAAAGATTTAAAAGAGCCTTTGGTAAATGTGGTTTTTGATGGTAAAAGCATTATTAATGGCGAAATTGTATCGCCACAGCCTATCATTAGCATTACCACTATTGATGATAATAAGTTTTTGCTATTAGGCAATGCCGATACCTCGCTAGTAGAAGTTTATATTAAAAAACAAGACGATAACAAATATAACCGCATATATTATGCAAGTGATCAGCTAAAAATTAAAGCCTCTACCAGTACAGGTGTAAACAAATTAACCGTACAATACATTACCGCAAGCCCTTTTGAAGATGGTATTTATACCCTAAAAGTGCGTAGCAAAGATGCCAGCGGAAACTACAATACCACCAACGATTATACCATAAACTTTGAGTGTATTAACAAATCAGAAATATCAAACTTTTACCCTTACCCTAATCCCTGTACTACCAGTATGCGTTTTGTGTTTACCCTTACCGGGATGAGAATACCCGACGATATAAAAATTACCATATTTACCGCCACCGGAAAAGTGATACGCGAAGTATTTAAAAACGAACTCGGTAATATTAGATGTGGTAATAATATATCGGATTTTGCTTGGGATGGCACCGACCAGTACGGCGATAGGCTAGCCAATGGCGTATATTTTTATAAAGTAAATATAAAAAATTACGACGATGCACAAATGGGCCGCCGAAAAACCGAAGGCGACGCCCTGTTTAATAAAAATATCGGGAAAATTTATTTATTAAGGTAGAAGGTTTTGTGCATTCGGTATTTGTAATGATGGTTAAATTTTAATCTAAAAATTCCTTTTAAACGCTAAATCAAAAAATTTAAAATATATAAATCAAGTTTTTTATTTAAAGCACATTATGAGTTGCCTATGTTAAACGAAAATGAAATTACAGCGGTTATTAAATTACTGGACGACCCAGATGAATTTATTTACACCCAAATAGAACACAAAATACTATCGTACGGTAGCCCCGTAATTAGCTACCTCGAAGATGCTTGGGCACAATCGTTTGATGCTTTATTACAAAAACGGATCGAAAACCTGGTGCATAAAATACAGTTTAATAATGTAAAAGAAGATTTAGCCTTGTGGCACCATAGCGGTAATTTCGATTTGCTAAGAGGCATATTGGTTGTAAACAAATACCAATACCCCGACCTTGATGAACAAAAAATTATCAACCAAATTGAAGCCATCAAACGCGAAATATGGTTACAGTTAATGTACGAAACCAATCCCGCGGAAACGGTAAAAATTATAAACAATGTGTTTTATAACCTATTCCATTTTTCGGGCAATACACTTAACCACCAAGACCCTCAAAACTCGTACATAAGCCAAGTACTAGAAAGTAAAAAAGGAAACCAAATAAGTTTGGCTATCATATACTCGGTTATAGCACAAAAACTTGATATACCTATTTATGGGGTAAACCTTCCGCAGCATTTTATTTTGGCATATATCGATGAGTTAAAAAATAACGAAAACAAAGCATCGGTTTTATTTTACATCAATACGTTTAACAAAGGCTACACATTTGGCAAACGAGATATCGACCAGTTTTTACGCCAATTAAACATCGAAGCTAGCCCACATTTTTATGAACCATGCAGCAATGTCGAAATTATAAAAAGAGTGTTACGAAACCTTATTTCATCCTACCAAAAAGCTGGCTTAAACGATAAAGCCAAAGAGGTGGAAGAACTGTTGGATATTTTATTGTTTTAAAATATATATTTAAAAACCAAGGTGCCATTTCATAACCTCGGGCTATCTCCCCTTACAAATTCGTATTTTTTATTTAAGAAAACTATAGGGTAATAATTTTTATTGATTCGTATAATTTTTATCTAAACTTTCGTAAAAAGTAAAGCGCATAAATATACTTGTAATGCAATGAACACAAAGCCGAGTGTAAGCACCATCTTAAATAAAAAAGATAAAAAAACACCTCATTATTTACCTCCTAAACTTTAGTTTTTATCAAAATCGGCTATTACTTCCATCATAAAATCACAGCTTTTTAAAAGCTTTAATGTAAGTATAAAAAATAAAACTACTCCTCCATCTCATCCCGCAACATATTAAAAACCCCCATTAGCTCGTTTAAAGCGTGTTGGTCTTTGGCGTTTCTAGCTACGTTCATCCCCGTTTGGTAAACCTCTAAGGCTGCTGGTTTTTGGTTTAAGGTTTCGTATAATTTCCCCAAATGGTAATAAGTACCCACATAATTGGGGTGGTTTTTGGTAAGATTAAGGTAATATTCCAATGCTTTATCGGTTTCATTTAGCCGCAAATATTCGGTGGCTAAGGCATATTTTAAAAAAGCATCGTTAGGCTCGGCGGTAGCAAATTCTAATAATTTTTCTAATCGGTTAATTGGCATTTTTTAATTGGCTTAAATAGTTAAATTTGTAAAAATTTTTTTATGAAAATATTAGTTTGTATTAGCAACGTACCCGATACAACCACAAAAATAACTTTTACTGATAACAATACACAGTTTAATACACAAGGTGTACAGTATATTTTAAATCCTTATGATGAGATTGCGCTAGCCCGAGCCGTTGAACTTGCCGAAAACGAACAAGGTACAGTAACCGTACTACACGTGGGCGATGCAAATGCCGACGCTACGCTACGAAAAGCCCTAGCCATAGGCGCTAGCGATGCTGTTAGAATTAATGCCCAACCCACCGATGCCTATTTTGTAGCCAGCCAAATTGCTGCTTACGCACAAGATAAAGGTTTTGATATGATTTTAACAGGCCGAGAATCAATAGATTATAACGGAACTAAAGTAGCCGCTATGCTGGGCGAAATGCTAGATATTCCATCGGTATCTATCACTAAAAAAATAACTATCGAAGGTAATACAGGTATTTTAGAACGTGAAATAGAAGGCGGAAAAGAAGTTTTAGCTATCCCTTTTCCGTTTGTAGCCGGTACAGCCGAGGGGGTTGCCGACTGGAAAATACCCAATATGCGTGGCATAATGAGTGCCCGCACCAAACCTCTTTTAGTTGTTGAGCCTATTGAGGTACAGGGCCTAAGTAAAATTGTAAAATTTGAAAGCCCAGCATCACGCACATCGGTACAATTAATTGATGCCAGCGAGGTAAGTAAACTGATAGACCTATTGCAAAGCCAAGGTTTTTTAAAAAATTAAGAAATAAAAATGAGTGTATTAGTATATATTGAAAATACCGAGGGAAAGTTCAAAAAATCGGGTTTTGAGGTGCTTAGTTATGCAAAAGCCATTGCTAACCAGTTAAATACCAACTTGATTGCACTATCAATAGGTAACGTTGCCGATGACGATTTAAAATCGTTAGGTAATTACGGTGCCGATAAGGTGTTAACCGTAAACCATCAAAACCTTAAATCGTTTGTAAACCAAGCATACTCAGCCATTATTGCCCAAGCAGCAAAAAATTTGGATGCTAGCGTTGTAGTACTTTCCAACTCGTTTACGGGCAAAGGTTTAGCCCCACGCATAGCGGTAAAATTACAAGCAGGCTTGGTTGATGGTGCCATTAGTTTACCCGATATGGCCGAGGGTAAATTTGTAGTAAAAAACAATGTTTTCTCAAGCAAAGCCATTGCTTTTGTAGAAATAACATCGGCTATAAAAGTATTGGCTTTAATGCCTAATGCTTATAAAGTAGTTGAAACAGGCGGACAAGCAACTGTAGAAAACTTTGATTACCAAGCCAATGAAAGCGATTTTAAAACTATCATCAAAGAAATTGTAAAAGCAAGCGATAAAGTTTCGTTGCCCGATGCCGAAATTGTGGTATCGGCAGGTAGGGGTTTAAAAGGCCCCGAAAACTGGGGAATGATAGAAGAATTGGCCGCTTTGCTAGGTGCAGCGGTGGCTTGTTCGAAACCCGTATCGGATGCGCACTGGCGCCCACACGAAGAACACGTAGGCCAAACAGGTATAACTGTAAGCCCTAATTTGTATATTGCCATTGGTATTTCGGGAGCTATACAGCATATTGCAGGCGTATCATCATCAAAAATAATTGTGGTGATAAATAGCGATGCCAATGCCCCATTTTTTAAAGTGGCCGATTATGGTATTGTAGGCGATGCATTTGAGCTTGTTCCCCAATTAATTGCAGCCGTTAAAGCATTAAAATCGTAAATGAAAAAACTGAAACTAGATATTGTAGGCTTATCGTACAGCCAAAGCCAAACAGGAGCTTATGCCTTGGTATTGGGCGAGGTAAATGGCAGGCGCAGGTTGCCCATTATTATTGGCGCATTTGAGGCACAAGCCATTGCCATCGAAATCGAAAAAATGACACCCAGCCGCCCGCTTACGCATGATTTGTTTAAGGCTTTCGCCGATGCTTACCACATATCTGTAAGCGAAGTAATTATTTACAACCTTGTAGATGGTATTTTTTACGCTAAGCTGATGTGTAACGATGGCAAAAAAAACATGGAAATTGATGCCCGTACTTCGGATGCGATTGCGCTGGCGGTAAGGTTTAATTGTCCCATTTATACGTACGAATTTATTTTAGCCTCGGCGGGGATTGTTATCGAAGGAACCGATTTTGTTATTTTAGATAATTTAGAAGCCGTAAGCGAAGCTAAACCTACCTTAACCAGCAATTACACAGCTATTTCCATAGATGAATTGCAAGCAAAATTACAAGAAGCATTAAACGAGGAAGCGTACGAAAAAGCTGCTAAAATAAGGGACGAAATTACTAAGAGAAAATCTTCGTAAATTTTGTGGTTACAGGCAATTTTAAACCCAACATAATGAAAATATTTTACATCATATTTCTGACAATTTTAACCTTTAATGCTTGTGGACAAAACAAACCAAATAATTTGAATTTAGAAATGACACGATTAAAAACAGAAACAGTTTTAATCGTTAGATCTCAAGCTATTGACGAATATCCACTATGGTCTCCAAAATCAGACTTCATTGCTTGTAATATCGAAGGAAAGTGGTATAAGTTTAGGTTAATCAACATCGAATTAACTGACACAAAATGGCGTGGACAGACAATTGGTGTTTTAAAAACAAAAGACGCATATTCGGAATTGACGAACAACGAGCAATTTGAATTTGAAAAAGTATCAAAATTTAATCCACGGGAATTAAAGACTAAAGACGGAACAAAAGTTGAACTAAAAATGAAGGAAATGTCGGTTTCACTTGTTGTGACTAAAAAAGGAGAAAAAGCCAAAATACTCTGGGCAAGTGGTGGAGAAAATTGTCACAGCCTCGTTCTCTCTCCTGACGAAAATTATGTAGCTTATTTGTGTGAAATGACTGGACTTTTAATAATGAAAATAAAATAAAAACTGCTTGCCTTTTGGGACAAGACTTTAGCAACTGACACATTGGTTGTTTCGACACACGGATTTATCAAAAAAAGAAGTAAAGACCCAGACAACGAAATTCAAAAAGCGGTTAGCACTAGGATAAAATATTTAGCAGACAAACGAATATCAAACAAGAAAAAATGAAAGCATATACTTTAGACCAAGTGCAAGACAAACTAATTGGTAAAATTGGAACACCTGAACGTGACATATTCGAGTATGAACTTCAAATGGACTTAATTGGTAAAGCCATTAAACAAACACGACAAGAACGACATTTGACACAGGAAGAACTTGGAAAACTAATTGGTGTTCAAAAAGCACAAATTTCACGACTCGAAAATAATGCAAGTAATGTAACAATGGACACTTTGTTAAGGGTTTTTAAAGCACTAAAGGCAAAAGTAAAACTTCAGGTTGAACTGCCTAACCTAAACATCAGCGTTGGACATTAATATGGCACATAACAGTATCTACAAAAAATTTGCGGTTCAGTGGTTAAATGAAGTTTTTTGCTCAGTGGTGGCGGATAATTTTCTTCCTCGAAATCGCCAACTTTTTGTAGCTACAAAACTTTATTATTTTTATTATTATATTTAAAAAATGGGCAGATTTACAGGATTACTAGGCATAGCATTAATTTTTAGCATTGCTTTTTTAATGTCGAACAACAGAAAAGCGATAAATTACCGTTTGGTATTTTCGGGATTAGCTATACAAATTGGCTTGGCATTGTTTATTTTAAAAACTTCGGTAGGCAAAGATATTTTTGCCTTTGTGGCTTCAATGGTTAAAAAAATTCTTTCGTTTTCGGATAAAGGAGCCGAATTTGTATTTGGGATAGTGGCCAACCAAAACCAACAAATAGATAAACTTTTTGGGTCGCAGTACAATTTCATCTTTTTTTTTAGGGTAATACCCACCATTATTTTTGTGGCTGTATTGGTAAGTATGGCCTATTATTTTGGCATTATGCAAAGGGTGGTAAAAATATTTGCATGGGTGGTTTATAAGCTAATGGGTGTAAGTGGGTCCGAGGCGGTATCAAACGTAGGTAGTGCTTTTGTAGGCCAAGTAGAGGCGCAAATTATGATAAAACCCTACATAAACGGGATGACAAACTCCGAATTATTGGCCAGCATGGTAGGCAGTATGGCCTGCATTGCGGGCGGTGTAATGGCGGTTTATATATCACTAGGCGTACCTGCCGAGTACTTGTTGGCTGCCAGTATTATGGCCGCACCAGGGGCTTTGGTTATTTCCAAAATCGTTTATCCCGAAACCGAAGTATCAGAAACAAAGGGAAAAGTATCTATCGAAATTAAAAAAACACACTCAAATTTAGTGGATGCCATATCACACGGCGCAGCCGATGGCTTAAAAATAGGCTTAAACGTTATTGCAATGCTAATTGGTTTTATAGCCATTATTGCGCTATTAGATTATGTGTTGGGTTATATTGGTTCGTCGCTGGGGCATTTGGGGGTGAGTTTATCGTTTATACATATTGATATTAACACGCTAAGTTTAAAGCAAATATTGGGCACTATATTTTCGGTTTTTGCGTATGCCATGGGTATTCCAGCTAAGGATATACAGGTAGCAGGTTCGCTTATGGGTACAAAAATGGTTATTAACGAATTTGTGGCTTACCTTGATTTGGCACAAATAAAAGCCACCCTCGACCCTAAAACCTTATTAATTACCAGTTTCGCTTTGTGCGGATTTGCTAATTTTAGTTCCATAGGCATACAAGTAGGTGGCATAGGGGAGCTGGCACCTAATCGCCGGGCCGATTTGGCAAAGCTGGGAATGCGGGCACTAATATGTGGTACATTGGCTTCGTATTTATCGGCTACCATTGCTGGGATTTTAATGTAAGTTATTGTTTTATTTACGGTGGCAAACCCTTGTTAAAAACCTCCAGACCTGCGTACCTAAACCCGATAGTAGCGGATACTGGCCTTGCTACGTTAAGCAGGTAGGTAGCACTCACCCTAACGACCGACAACAAACGAGTAGAAAAACGACATATAAAATGCCGACATTAATTTTACCCAACCACACTAAAGCCCAACCAGCAACCGACCAATGGACAATGGCAGAAAGGACTATTACAAAAAATGCTTAGTTGAAAGTATGTAGCAGACAAAATACTTATTAAAGCATTGAAAATCAATATAATTAAAATATAACATTGAAAATGTTTACAGAAATCAAAATAAGTATTACATTTGTATTAGTTTAAGTGTTTAGTATTTTATTTAAAATAGCTTACATTTACTTAAAAGAACTAATAAAATGAACAATTTTTTTGAAGAATTAAAAAAGTATTTCGAGGTTACGCCACGAGATAAAGTCTTGGAAGATTGGGCAAAAAGTGCTGAATTTGACAAGGTGGGTCCAACGGTTGAAGAGTTTTTGCATAATACTAATCAATATTATCAAATTCATTCTGAGGAGCCTTTAGGGGTTTGTTTAACAGGAATTAACGAATACGACCCGAAGTTTACTTCGGGTTTTTTTATGTCTAACAAAAATATATCAATATGCAAAAAGCAGCATTTTCAATCATAAATTATCAATTTGATAGAGTTCAAATTGATTTAAACAATCATAAAAGTAAAGATTTAGCACTAGCATTTAAAACAAAAGGGCTATATGATAATGAAAACAGTACTTTTGAATTGCATTTCGTAGTCAATATTTCAAACAAAGTAGTCGAAAATTCATTCGTAGAAATCAGTTGTAAAGGAAATTTTAAATTCGAAAACGTGTCAAGTTTCGAAGAAATCCCAGATTTTTTTTACAGAAACAGCATTGCTATATTATTTCCTTATGTTAGAGCTTATCTTAGTTTAGTAACTACTCAAGCTAATGTACCGGGTATTATTTTACCTACACTCAACTTATCAAATTTAGAGACTGAATTGAAAAGCAATACCACAACTAAATAATTGAATATTGGCTATCAAAACAATATATCAAACGCTTGAAGACAGAGGCAATCCAGATTATGTAGAAAACAATGGACCATTCCCTTGCAATAGAAATAATGCTTGGTTAGGAAATGGATATTATTTTTGGGATTCTTTTATTGAAAATGCGCACTGGTGGGGCTTTGAAGGTGCGAGGTTTACAAATGGTTATTTTATTTGTGAAGCAATTTATGATTTTGATGAAACAATCTGCTTTAATTTAATTGACAATCCTCAACATTTCCAGTTATTTAATAATACAAAAAAAATAATGCTCGAAAAGGGCTTATATGTGCCTAATCAAACTACTGTAGCAAGAATAATAGAACATATTAAAAACACTTTAAATGTATTTAAGTATGAAGCAATAAGGGTGTATGGTATAAACAGTAAATCATTTAATTCATCTTATAGTAACAGAACAATTTTTGACAAAAAACATAATACAAAGTATTTAGATTCACTGCCTGCCATTCAAATTTGCTTTTATTCTAAATCAAGTTTAAATCTTCGTGATTATACACTCATTTATCCACCAGAATACACTGACGATTATCTAGTTTAAATTATATCTAGAAAGTCGGAACAAATTTTTGGAATCTACAAAGACAGACACGAAATGACAACGAACATCCACGACAGAAAAGAAGGGCGAAGTGCTAAGAGCACCTACAAGAAATTGGCGGTTCAGTGGTTAAATGAAGTTTTGTGCTTCGTATCAAGTTTTGTGGTGGCAGACAGTTTTCGTCTCCGAAATCGCCAACTTCTTGTAGCTGCAAAACGGCAGGTAGCGGGGCTAGCTTATTTTGCATGCTTGGGCTTTTGGTTTTCATAAAAAAAATGATTTTTTAATTCTATTTTTAAGATTTTATTACATACATTTTACCTTTTTAATACTATTAATTATATCCTTAATGGAAACGTACGATTTAGATATTTTTTTGAGAGAAATACCTGCAGGTATCAGAAAAAAAGGGTTGGAGGTATATACTTCGCAAAGTATTTTATCATTTGATGATACTGATTTTAGCATTTCTACAAAGGTAAAAGATGCCGAATTTGGAGAAGTGTATAATGTTGAGATAGATTATGATGCTGAATATGATAGCTTTAAAGCAGATTGTACCTGTGGATATGTTGAAGAAAAATTACAAGATTGTAAGCATATTGTGGCCACAGTTTATTTATGGAAAGCAATTATTAGTGGTGCGAGTTTAAAGCTGGCCAATATCTCATCGGTTAAACCCGAAATAATGGTTTCGTTACCCAATAATCCAACACGCCAAGAGTTTACTTTTCATATACGAAATTTAGAATATTGGGCACTACAAAATATTACTAATTCTAAAAGGCTCTCGAATGTTGCCAATGTGTATGATTTTACCGAAAACGTGAATGAAAAATCGTGTACGCTGCCATTTAACAATAAAATATCGGCTACTGCCAAATATGTAAAAAATGAAGTATTAAGCCTTAGTTGCACCTGTAATACCACTACCGCTACGCGTATATGTGGGCATTTGTATATGTTGTTGATAGCCGTTGGGCAAAAAAGAGGCATACATTATTTTAAAAAATACAATAATTATGACGAAGAAAAAACTGCCATATTAAGCAAATTTGGCTTAAAACTTGGGGACGAATTGGCCAAGGAATTTGAGTTTGGAATGGATCACTGGGGTGGATTTATAGTTAAAAAAGAACCAAAAAATTTATTAAAAATTGCCGATTATCAATCGTGGCAACAAAAAATATCCAATATTACGCCTTCAAGTGCCGATAATTTAAACCTTGCTACAGCAAAAAAAATACCTGCCGATATTTCGGCTGTGGGCTTGGTAATTATACTAGAAGGGAAACATCGCTTACCGTTTTGGATTGATGCTGTTGCCGTTACCGAAAAAAAAGGGGTAAAAAGTTACAAGAAAATTTTAATGCAAACCAATAATGATTTAAGCATTTTTAGCCATTTACCCGATGCTGTTTTTAACGAAATAGCAAAACTACCCAACCAAAATTTAATATCCTATGTTGAAGAAAATACTGACATTAGTTTTTACAGTTATTCTACCAGCACCTTAAACAACCTTAATCCCAATTGCCAAGAGTTAATAATTAAACAGTTTAAGCATGTTTTGAGGGCATTGGCCAAATTACAAAATCCCGATTTACTTTTTTTTACCACTGGCCAAGGCGAAGCTTTTAATAATGCCAACTGCCTGCCTACAAAATTAAGTGAAACAGACCCTCAAATAGAGTTAAACTTGGCTAAAAAAGGTAATTTTTGGATATTATCGCCACATATAATAACCGAAAACAAAGTATATGGCTTAAATGAAGTAAGCATACATTACCCTTATTTGCTAAAAACAGAGGATAGCATTTATATTATAAAAAGTAAAGACGAAGCCCTGCTTAACCTTTTTAGCAAAGGCGATGTGATGCTACACCAGCAAGATACCGAGGCCTTTATCGAAAAAATAATTAAACCTTTAAGTAAGCAATATCCCATAAATTTTGATACAACTGTGAAAATAGAAAATTTGCAAAATTACCTACCCGAACCCGTAATTTACTTGAGCGAATTAAACGATACCTTTTTAATGGTACGCCCAAAATGGAAATATGGTATTTACGAAGCCGAAATGGATGGCGCAAAAAAAACTATTTTAAATAACGAAAATCAATTAATTAGTATCGAACGAGATAACGCTCAAGAACAAGAATTAATTGATTTTGTGAAAACGTTACACCCACGGTTTAAGGTTCAAAATAACAAAGAATATTTTTATTTACCCTTTACCGAAGCCATGAATAAAAACTGGTTTATGCAGTTTTTTACCGAGTTACAAAATAAAAACATACCTGTATATGGCCTAAACGAACTTAAAAAATTTAAGTACAATAGCAATAAACCTACTTTCGATATCAAATCTTCATCGGGGATAGATTGGTTTGATTTACAAATAGAAGTACACTACGGCGACCAAACCGTAGGCCTTGCCGAACTTAAAAAAGCCATACTGGCCAAGCAAGAATATATATTGTTAAAAGATGGCACCTTGGGCATTTTACCCGAAGAATGGATAAAAAAATACAGCCCGTTATTGCGTATGGGGCAAATAAAAGACGATAATTTAAAAGTATCGAAACTGCATTACACCCTTTTAGATGAATTGTATAACCAGCTCGACGATAAAGCGATACAAGAAGAACTTAACCAAAAAAAGCAAAACCTTCACCGCTTAAACGATTTAAAAGAAATAGCCCTCCCCAAAAAAATAAAAGCAGCCTTACGCGATTACCAAATAGCAGGCTACCAATGGATACACCAGTTAAAAAAACTCGGTTGGGGCGGTTGCCTTGCCGATGATATGGGCTTGGGCAAAACCCTGCAAGCACTTACTTTTTTACAACATTGTATCGAACAAAGCAGTACCGAAACCCATTTAATTGTATGCCCTACATCGTTAATTTACAACTGGGAAAGCGAAATACAAAAATTTACACCCAGTTTAAAATACCACATTCATTACGGTATTGATAGGCATTTAAGCGACGAAAAATTTACCGAAAACAGCCTAATTATTACCAGCTACGGCATGGTACGCAGCGATATCGAACATTTAAGCAAGCTAAATTTTGGCTACTTATTGTTAGATGAAAGCCAAGCCATAAAAAACCCAGCCGCACAAATTACCAAGGCGGTGCAGTTACTAAAATCAAGCAACAAACTCATATTAAGCGGTACGCCAGTACAAAACAATACCTTTGATTTATATGCGCAAATGAATTTTTTAAACCCTGGTATGCTAGGCAATATGGAGTTTTTTAAAACCGAATTTGCCAACCCCATTGATAAATATGGCGATAAAGACAAAGGCGACGAACTGCGTAAACTTATTTATCCGTTTATGCTACGCCGCACCAAAGAGCAGGTAGCCAAAGATTTACCCGATAAAACCGAAACCGTATTATGGTGCGAAATGGGTACCGAACAACGTAAAGTGTATGATTATTACAAAAAACTTTACCGCGAAACCTTGATGGAACGTATTGCCGAAAACGGAATGGGCAAAAGCAGTATGTACATTTTAGAAGGCTTGCTTAAATTACGCCAAATTTGCGATTCGCCAGCCTTGTTAAAAGACGAAAAGTATAAAAACGAATCAGTAAAAATAAAGGAACTGGTACGCGAATTAGAAAACAATACAGGTACACACAAGGTATTGGTGTTTTCACAATTTGTAGAAATGCTTACTTTAATAAGAACAGAGCTAGACCAAAGGCAAATAAGCTATTCGTACCTTGATGGCAGCACACCTGCTATAAAACGAAAAGCTGCCGTAAATAAGTTTCAAACAGATGAAACTATCCGTGTGTTTTTAATTAGCTTAAAAGCTGGTGGTGTGGGTTTAAACCTAACATCGGCTGATTATGTTTATTTGATAGACCCTTGGTGGAACCCCGCTACCGAACAACAAGCCATCGACCGCACCCACCGCATAGGCCAAACCAACAAAGTTTTTGCCTATAAAATGATATGTAAAGATAGCGTTGAAGAAAAAATAGTACAACTGCAACAAAAAAAGAAAGCACTAGCCAGCGATTTAATTGCCGAAGAAGCAGGCTTTGTAAAAAAACTAACCAAAGACGATATTGCATTTTTGTTTAGTTAAATGTGAAATAAATTTAATAAGCTTGGTTCAATTATTAATATTGATTTATAAGATTATTAGGGCGTTTTAACACGCTGTACATTATATCTTTTTATTGATAGCCCCCCATTTGCCACCACCACAGGGGGGGGCTATCAAGAAAAAGGATGCCATTGCCATCGTTAACGCTCTAAAATACTATACAAAACTGATTGAAAAAACAATAAAATTGAAATTAACTATTTTAACCTTAATAAAATATAAAAAAATGACGAGTATAAAAAACCTAATAATTGCCTTTATATTAATGCTTTGTGCAATAAATATAAACGCCCAAATATTAAGTTCGCAACAAATAGATAGCTTAACCGAAAAAACATTAAGTACTTTTAATGTACCTGGCATTGCCGTTGCTGTTATTAAAGATGGTAAAATAATACACGCCAAAGGCTATGGCATACGCTCCATTAAAGGCAACCAAAAGGTGGATGAAAATACACTTTTTGGCGTAGCATCTAACACTAAAGCGTTTACAGCTGCTGCCTTGGGTATGTTGGTTGATGCAAATAAATTAACATGGGATACCAAAGTGGTAAAAATAATTCCCGATTTTAAAATGTATGATGCTTACGTTACCCGCGAGTTTACCGTTCACGATTTACTAACCCACCGCAGCGGTTTGGGCTTAGGCGCAGGCGATTTAATGATTTGGCCCGACTCTAGCCTTGTTACCAAAACCCAATTGATACATAATTTAAGGTATTTAAAACCCGTATCATCGTTCCGTACCAAGTTCGATTACGATAATTTATTGTACATTGTTGCTGGCGAGGTAGTTACTAGGATTTCGGGCATTAGCTACGAAGATTTTATAGAAAGCAAAATTATTAAACCCCTAGGCATGTCGCAAACTGCAGCATCGTGGTACAGGTTAAAAAACAGAACAAATATTATTGATGGCCACGCCCCTTACCAAGGTAAATTATTGCCCGTAGGTTTAAGTTTTGGTGAAATTGCAAACGCCGCCGGGGGTATATATTCAAACATTACCGATATGAGTAAATGGGTTATGGCCATGCTTAACGGTGGAAAATATGGCGATAATTTAGATAAAACCTTGTTTAGCAAAGCGGTACATCAACAGCTTTGGAGCCCGCAAACTATAATTGAAAGCGAGCCACAAAAATTTAGCGCCTATGGTTTAGGATGGTTTTTAAACGATGCGAACGGCTATTTTCAAGTATCGCACACAGGTGGTTTATCGGGTATTGTAACCCAAGTAAGCCTAGTACCCAAACTTAATTTAGGTATAATTGTGTTAACTAACCAACAATCGGGTGCCGCGTTTTCGGCCATAACAAACACTATTAAAGATGGTTATTTTGGCGTGAAGCAAAAAGACAGGATAAAAATTTACAATGATAATAGGCTAGCCAACGAAAAAGAAGCCGATAGCATTGTGGCTAAAACTTGGGCAAATATCGAAGAAGTTAAAAAATTAAAATCGGCCACAGCCAACCTAAAAAATTATGTAGGTACTTTTACCGATAGTTGGTTTGGCCAAGTAAGCATCAGCCAACAAAACGAGCAACTGTTTTTTGCAGCCCACAATTCGCCCAAGCTAAAAGGGCCAATCACTTTTTACAAAAACAATACCTTTATTGTAAAATGGATGGATAGGAGTTTAGATGCTGATGCGTTTATAAAATTTGAATTAGATAAAAACGGAAATGCAAAAGGGTTTAAACTGGAAGCTATATCACCCTTAACAGATTTCAGCTTCGATTTTCAGGATTTAGATTTCAAAAAATTATCTAAACTTAAATAAAAAGTTTAAAATATACAGTTTCAATAAAAAAACTAAAACTGAATATTTTAAATTTATAAAAGTGAAATTTGTTACTTCATCAAAAACTATGGAATAGAGTTAAATTGCACTCCCGTTAAACAGGTCTGCGATTGGGGACGGCCTAGCTGTTGTTTGGAGCGGAATGCCAATAAATTTTTTGTAGAAATTAACTTAAAGCAAACCCAAGCAAGTCGCAGCGTGTTGCACAAACAAGGTAAAAGCACTAACATTATTGCCACGCCTCGAATTGCGCCGTTAAAAATTTATTGAGTATACCCGACAAATCAACAGCAAGCCTTGATTCTTTGGTTCTTTTCTTATCAAGGAGAAAGAACTAAAAAAAAAGGCCTATTAAAATATATTTGTTTAAGGATAAAATATTACCCACACAAAATAACAAAGAACCTAAAATTTTAACCCAAATAAGATTTTAAAATCTTACTTCTCGAAGTATGCCTTAACCGTTGCAGTGCTTTATCTTTAATTTGCCTTACCCTTTCGCGGGTTAAATTAAATTTTTCGCCAATCTCTTCTAGCGAAAGCGGATGATTGGTGCTTAAACCAAAAAATAAAATAATGATTTCACGTTCACGCTCGGTAAGTGTTGATAGCGAACGTTTTATTTCTTCCGATAACGATTCGTCTATTAAATTACTATCGGTATTGGGGTTATCGTTTTCCAGTACATCTAATAGCGTATTTTCTTCGCCTTGTACAAATGGAGCATCCATAGATACATGTCGGCCAGAGTTACTTAGCGTATCCGAAATTTTATCGACCGTAGTTTCTAGCATTACCGCTAGTTCTTCGGGCGATGGCTCACGCTCGTATTCTTGCTCTAGTTTAGAAAAAGCTTTGCTTATTTTACTTAACGAACCTACTTGGTTAAGCGGTAAGCGTACAATACGAGATTGCTCGGCAATGGCTTGCAATATGGATTGCCTAATCCACCATACCGCATACGATATAAATTTAAAGCCCTTGGTTTCATCAAAACGCTTGGCCGCTTTTATCAAACCTAAATTTCCTTCGTTAATTAAATCGCCCAAGGTTAAGCCTTGGTTTTGGTATTGTTTAGCCACCGAAACCACAAAACGTAGGTTGGTTTTGGTTAAACGCTCTAAGGCAGCTTGGTCGCCTTCACGTATTTTTTGTGCTAAAATTACCTCTTCTTCGGCAGTAATTAAATCAACCTTACCTATTTCATGTAAATATTTATCTAATGATTGCGATTCGCGATTGGTAATGGATTGGGTTATTTTGAGTTGTCTCATGTATGTTAAAATCTCGTCCTAAAAAGTTTGCGAAGTTAAGAAAATTGTACAATTTACACGTTAATTAATTGAAAATGTTACAATTTGAGCGAAAAAAAACAACAAAATGCAATTAATTATTGTTAGCAAAAATCATTCCAATAAATAGTAATGCAGCTAATTTTTTAAAAAGCATTTTTATTTTTCCCTTTCGGGAGGATTTTAACGTCAATAAATTGCGTTCTTAAAATCTTTAGCCTTACAAAGTATTGCTGTTTAATATTGGGTTTTCACTGGCATTTACTTGGTATGTATTTATTTTATAATCGTGTGTAATTTCTACTATTCGGTAACCTTTATAAGTGGTACCCCAGTTTCCTCCAAAATGGGCATCAAACAAATAATTTTAAACTCGAATTCATAAAACAGTATTAAGATTTTGTTAACCACCACAAAGGTTTTTTTGTAAATATTTTAATCTTTGTTTTTAAAAATTTTGTTTTAATTAAATTTTGATTTATTTTTTGCTTCAAAAAATTGATTTATAATGTATTAATAAATTCAGTATATTATATCAATCTGTAAATAAAGCGAGTATTATTTAATATTAATTTAACGCTAACTTAATACTATCGGGGCGTTGAGTTGAAGATAGCCACTTACCTTTGTACTACACTAACAAATAAATTTATGATAAAGTATTTTACAAAAAAATTATTTTTGTTTGCCACTTTTACATTGGTAAACACATTTGCAATTGGGCAGGTTACAACAAGTAGCATGTCGGGTAAGGTTTTAGAAAAAGTAAACCAAGCGTTGATAGGAGCAACAGTTAAAGCAATACACCAACCCACTGGTACAGTTTACGGTACCGTAACCAATGCCGATGGTAGGTTTAATATTTCTAATATGCGTGTAGGTGGTCCTTATGTTATAGAAGTACGTTATATAGGTTACGATGCTAGCAAACTAAGCGATATTTATTTAAAATTAGGCGAGACATCTAATTTTGATATTAAGGTTTCTCAAACAGGTACACAATTAACAGAAGTTGTTGTAGTAAGCAAAAAAGATAATTTGCTAAATAGCAAAAGAACAGGTGCCGCTACAAACATTAGCAAAGACCAGTTAGAAAAATTGCCAACCATTAACCGTTCTTTACAAGATTTTACCCGTTTAACGCCACAGGCAAATGGTAACTCGTTTGGTGGTGTTAATAATAGGTTTAATAACATTACCATTGATGGTGCGGTTAATAACGATGTTTTTGGCTTATCAGGTAGTGGTGCACCAGGTGGGCCAGCTGGTACACAGCCTATATCATTAGATGCTATACAAGAAATACAAGTAGTTTTAGCCCCTTACGATGTATCATTAGGTAATTTTACTGGTGCAGGTGTAAATGCCATTACCCGCTCGGGTACTAATAAATTTGAAGGTTCAGCATACTTTTTTGGCAGAAACCAAAATGTGTCAGGAAAAAACGTTTTAACCGATGCCAGAGTTGCCGATTTTACTGATAACCAATATGGTTTTAGATTAGGCGGCCCAATTATTAAAAACAAATTATTCTTTTTTGTAAATGCAGAGTTAGGGCGTAGGGCAGCACCATTAGCAAATAACGTTGGCGAAACTGGTGCTGCAATTAACGATAGTTTAGCCAGATTAATTTCAAATTCTACTTTAGCAAGATATGGTTACGATGTAGGCGGAACTAAAAGCCAAGACTTGTTAAGAAACAATAACAAGTTTTTTTCTAAATTAGATTGGAACATTGACAATAAAAATCAATTAACAGCTAGATATAATTTTATTGATGCTTTTGACGAAAACTTAACCAGGTCGCAAACTGAATTTAATTTTGCCAATAATGGTTTTAGGTTTACCAATAAGCAACACGTGGGGGTTATAGAGTTACGTTCTAAACTTTCAGAAAAAATATCCAATAATTTAATTTTAGGTTACACCAAAGTGGATGATGCTCGAAAAATAAATGGTGATTTATTTCCAATGGTTACTATAAATAATATTGGAGGTGTAGCTGCTAATACAGCCGTATTTGGGTCTCAAAGAAGTTCGGTAGCAAACGGTTTAAATCAATCTATTTTAGAATTTACCGATAACGTAAAAATAAATTTGGGTAAACACTTAGTTACTGTTGGTACACATAACGAGTTTTTTAAATTCAACAATTTATTTATTAATAACGTAGCTGGCCGTTGGACATTTAATAATTTAAATGAGTATTTAAACAATGGGCCAACTAATTTAGAGCCAAGACAAGTACAAGCAACTATTTCTAGAGACCCCAACAACACAAGGCCATCAGCTAAATTTAGTGCAGCCCAATTAGGTTTTTATGCACAAGATGAGTTTGAAGTAATAAAAGGCTTAAAAGTTACTGCAGGTTTACGTATGGATATACCTGTATTTGGCGACAAACCATTAGCAAACGATTCTGTTGCTAAATATTTCCCAGGATATAAAACCGATAGAACGCCAAGTTCTAAACCTTTATTATCTCCAAGGTTAGGCTTTAATTACGATGTAATGGGCGACCGTAGCATACAAGTACGTGGTGGTACTGGTTTATTTACAGGGCGTGTACCTTTTGTATGGTTATCTAACCAATATGGCAACAGCGGTATGTTGTTTAGTACTGTTGATGTATTGGGTACCGCACCAGGTGTATTGGCTTTTAACCCAAACCCTAACACACAAGGTAGTGCAGGTGCAGGAAATAACCGAGCCGAAATTAATTTAGTAAGCGAAAATTTTAAAATCCCTCAAGTTTTTAGAAGCAACTTGGCTGCCGATTTTAAATTACCTTATGGTATTATTGGTACTTTAGAAGGTATATACTCTAAAACGATAAATAATGTAGTTTATAGCGATATAAATATGAAAGAAAGTACCAATAAAATTCCAATTGGTTTAACAGGTGGTGTTGCTGCAACACCTACAACTCCTGCAATACCAGCGGCCGATGATAGAATCTTTTTTGGTGGTACGCCAGCAACTACTAAAGTAAGTAATGCTAACTTTACAAACGTTTTATTATTACAAAACACAAATAAAGGCTATACCTATAACATAACTGCGCAATTAAAGAAAGAATTTAATTTTGGTTTATCAACCATGGTAGCATATACCAATAGCGAAGCAAAATCAGTAAACGATGGAGCTAGTAGTACAGCTTTATCTAACTGGGAGTTTGTGCAAACGGTTAACAGCCCTAATAACCCCAACCTTTCTACTTCAAATTATCAAACTAGGCACCGTGTTATTGGAAGTTTAAACTACAATATTGCTTATGATAAAAATAAGCTTTTTGTAACAGGCATTTCGTTGTTTTATGCAGGTACATCAGGCCAACGTTTTACCTACTTGTATAATGGAGATTTAAATGGTGATGGAAGATTTTCGAATGATTTATTTTTTGTTCCCAAAGATATTACACAAATTAAATTGTTACCGTTACAAGCATCAGGTAATTTACCCGCACAAACACCAGCCCAACAATGGGATGCATTAAATGCTTTTATAGAAAACGACCCATATTTGAAAACTAAAAGAGGGCAATATACCGAGCGTAATGGAGCTATTTCTCCTTTCCAACACCAATTTGATATAAGAATTAGCCAAGATTTAGGTGGTATAGTAAAAGGAACTAAAAATAAAATTCAACTTACGTTCGATATTTTTAACGTAGGTAACTTGTTAAATAAAGAATGGGGTCGCCAATATTTTGTAACTAACCAAGCAACACAATTAGTGTCACTTACTACACCAGCCTTGCCTGCAGGTGGTTACACGTTTAGGGCACCAACTAATGGTTTGGGTTACCAAACATCAGCTTTTGGTTCTTCTTGGACAGGGCAATTCGGCATTCGATACATATTTAATTAACCTTTTTTTTATCTCAAAACAAAAAACCCCGATTTACACAATCGGGGTTTTTTGTTCATCAAAAATTTTTAAAATTATCCTAGCGCAGCACTCCCCACATTTCTTCCACCGCTTTTTCTCGATAGCTAAATATATCATTGGTTTGTTTTTGTACCACTAGGGCATTGGCTATTTGCCCAATAATCCCGAAAGGTACCCCATAAATTAGTTTATCGGTCATTAACACACCGCCATCAATGGCTTTAAAATGATGCTCGTGGTGCCATAATGCAAATGGGCCAAAGCGTTGTTCATCAATAAAATATTCGCCAGGTTTTACATGCGTAATCTCGGTTACCCAATCCATTTTAATCCCCCATAAGGGCGAAACCTTGTATGTAATTAGCATGCCCGCATACATTTTTGTTAGCTTTTTATAATCGGATGTGATTATAAAATTCATTGATTTGGGCGTAATTTTTGAAAGGTTTAGTGGCGACGAAAAAAAATCCCAAGCCTCATCCAAGCTTATGGGCAATTTTTGTTCAAATAATTTAGTATAAGTTTTCATGCTTTTTAGAACAATTTTAAATAAACTTTGTGTTAGATATGTGAAATTATTTTACTTTTAATGCTTCAAATTACAAAAACTAATTAAAACCTAAAAAATGAACACACTTTCTTTAAAAAGAATTATCCCTTTTGGGATATTACTCCTTATTGCTGTATTTGCAATATTTGTACCTACGTTACCCAACTTTGCCGATGAAACCAAGTATAACCCTGCCGATGTAACCTGGATATTGGTAGCTACCGCATTGGTATTTATTATGACACCCGGCCTGGCATTTTTTTATGGTGGCATGGTACACCGCAAAAACGTAATTTCAACCATGATTAAAAGCGTAGCCGCTGCAGGTGTAGTAAGCGTATTGTGGGTAATAGTGGGGTATAGCCTTTGCTTTGGCGAATCAATAAACGGCTATATTGGCAACCCAATGACGCATTTGTTTTTTAAAGATGTGGCATCGGCCGAGCCTTGGGGCCTTGCTCCAACCATCCCACGGTCATTGTTTTCGATGTACCAATTAATGTTTGCCATTATTACCCCGGGCTTAGTGGTAGGTGCCGTTGCCGAGCGTATTAAATTTACATCTTACATTTTATTTATTGTATTTTTTAGCTTATTGGTGTATGCCCCATTAGCACACTGGACGTGGCATCCCGATGGTTTCTTATTTAAAATGGGTGCATTAGATTTTGCTGGTGGTACAGTAGTACATATATCGGCAGGTATGGCTGCTTTGGCTGGTGCAATGGTTTTAAAACGCCGTAAAGTACATATACAACAAATAGAAATCCCACCGGCCAATATACCTTATGTATTAATAGGTACTGGCTTATTATGGTTTGGCTGGTTTGGCTTTAATGCTGGTTCGGCATTGGGTGCTAATGGCTTGGCTGTTTCGGCATTTGCAACTACCAATACCGCCGCCGCTGCCGCTGGCTTATCGTGGATGTTTTTTGATGTAATGCGTGGTAAAAAACCCTCGGTAGTAGGCTTTTGTATTGGTGCTGTGGTAGGCTTGGTAGCCATTACCCCAGCTGCAGGGTTTGTGGCTATACCGCAAAGTATTTTTATAGGTGTAGTGGCCGCTGTTATTTCAAACCTAGCAGTAACTTTAAAACATAAAACCAGCTTAGATGATACCTTAGATGTTTTCCCTTGCCATGGACTAGGCGGTATGGTAGGTGTAATTATGACGGGTTTATTTGCTACCAAGCTAGTAAATGGTGCGGGTAACGATGGCTTATTTTATGGCAATATCGATTTTTTTATTGTACAGCTTAAAACTTTAGGTATTGCTGTTACTTACAGTTTTGTGGTATCGTACATTATTTTTAAGGTTATAAATATTATTGATCCAATTAGGGTATCGTCCGAAGATGAAGAGCTGGGTTTAGATGAATCGCAACACAACGAAAAGTATTCGCAAGGCTCGGTAATGAGTAAGGATGAATTTATAGCAATATAAATTTAAAAAAGATTGACGTACAATAATTAATTTGAGATTTTTTTTATTCACTAAAGTTACAGCGCAATTAATTTAAAAATTAATTGATGGCTTATAATTTGGGCGTTTTAACACGCTTTACACTACCTGCTTGCCAGCAGGCAAGTATCTTTTTTTAAAAAGCCCCTTCCCTATTTCCCCATTCGGGGCTAGGGGTGGGGCTTAAATAAAAAGGATGCCATTGCAATCGTTAACGCAAAATTAGGCTATAAACCATTTTAGATAAAATAACCAAAGTTTAGGAGGTAAATTAAAGAGGTACTTTTTTAGTTTATTTATTTGCTGTTAGCATTTACAAGTGGCTCTGTGTTCTTTGCCATTAAAATAATTTTACGCTTTACCGCAAAAAAACACAAAGATTTACGCAAAGCCTATTGCTTTTATACCCACCCAATTTTAAAAATATTATAGTGTAGCAAAAAATAATACACTTTTTAAATCTAATTCCCTTTTTCCCACAAATGTTTCCTCCGAAACTTTATTAACTAAGCAACCTTTACTGCCTGCTTATGTTTAAACAAGCAAAATTTTACCGTTTGTTAAATTTAATCGAAAATTCTAAATTATTAATTTTTTAACATTTCTGCCATATTGGCGTTAATTAATTTGATTGTAACAAAATTACACTACTTAATTAATGCGATTTTAAGCAAATGCTTGCACTTAGCAAATAGGAGTAAAAAAGTAGCAAAAATATGCTTTTAAGTCTTTTAATCGCATATTTAATCGTTAATCAATAATTATTTAATTTAAAATTTAAAAAAAATAATTCAATTAATTATCTGTATTTCAGATATATACCATATATTTTTAGTTATATATAAAATATTGATTAAATTATATTGTAACTTTTATGTAACAAAACACTATATTTAATATTAGTAATAAAAAAAATACAATTTTGGTTAAAATTCAATACCAAAAATGGAATTTCATGTGTTTTTTTTGTAAAAAAATAGTTAATTTAATGTAAAATTGAAAAAACATCTAAAAACATCAAACTGTTTTTTTGTCATGATACATAAGTATAGCAATTTATATAATAGTGTATTAATTAGAAACAATATAAAAATTTATTAACCCTTAAATCCATAGAATATGAATAAAAAACTACTCACGGTATTAATGATTATAATGTTTAACACTTGCATGGCGGTGCCTTACTATTATAATGGTAATTTTCCATTGAATGATATAAATGGATGGGGGCAAAACACCAATGGAAGTGGGCCTAACCCTTCAAACTTTACATCAGGCGATATTTTTGAAATACGAAACGTATCGGCGGTTTCTTTAACAAGCGCATGGGTTGTTAGTGGCACAAATTCGAAAATAGTAATTGGTAATACAGGTGTAAATAATGTAACACTTACAGTTTCTTCCACTGGTAGTATAACTGGAACCATTGATATTCCTCAAGCCGCTTCAGGGTCTAATACACTAATTTGTAATAATGCTGGGTTTGTACCCACACTTGGTGTTTTACATGCAGCAAGTACTGTTAATTTTAGTTTTTTAGGCAATCAAACTGTTCCTAATGCTACTTATGGTAACCTAACAATCAGCGGAAGCGGAACCAAACTATTAAATAACATTGGCAATACGGGTATAGTAGGTAATTTAGCCATTAATGATAACTGCATTTTTAATTTTCAATCAGGTAGTGGTTATTACACGGTGTCACCAATTGGCTCTACATCAACAAGTGGTGGGGGTAAGTTTTTAGTTACTAGTGGTTATCAAGGTGTTTTACCACAAACAGTGGTATATAATTTTGATGTTGAATACAATAGTACTGGTTTTCAGGAGGTAAATGGTGGAACTTATAATGCTAATTTAATAATATCGGGTCTTAATAAATCAAGTAATACTTGGTTGCGAGATGGGCAAACCATTATTATTAATGGCGCTTTAATTAACACAACAACCTACGCACCAGGTGGGTGGAAATTTGATACACGTAGTTCAACAGTTGTGTTTAATTCTACATCAAACCAAACAATACCAAGTACTACATATAACAATTTAACAATAAGCAATACAGGTAATAAATTTTTGGCTAATACAGCAGGTACAGTAGTACATGGCGTATTAAGAATAGATGATGGAAGTACACTTTATGTATTAAGTGATACACCTTCTCCAGCGCTATCGGGTGTGTTTACTACTGAATCCAATGCACCTACAACCAGCAAATTACTAATACAAAATTACAATGATACACCCGTACCAACTAATAAAACATGGAACTTTAATGTAGAATATAATGCCATTGGGTACCAAAAAGTAATGGGTGGTACGTTTAATCAAAACTTAGGTATATCGGGCAATCGTACCAATGGCGATTTGGTATGTAATTTATCCGATGCTTTTTTTATTAATGGCTCGTTTACCAATACAGCTGTTTACACGGGGCATTTTTTTTACCCTAATGAGGCAAGGTTTATATTTAGTGCGAACGGTAATCAAATTGTACCTCAAATTAACCAGCCTTATTTTAATATAAGTATTGCAGGTACAGGTATTAAATCATTATCGGGCAATTTAAGTGTAAATGGTGAATTAAATATACAACCTGGAGCTACACTTAGTACAACAGCAAGTAACCACACGGTTACTTTTACAGGTGATTTTATAGGTTCAGGTATTTTAATGGCTAACGCATCAAATATTATTTTAACGGGTACTAAAAGTCAAACAATATCTGCAGGCCTAACTACTACAGGAAATGTACTAATGAGCAAAACAGGAAATAGTACTGTAAACTTTTTAGCTAATTTGAATGCTGGCTCATTAACTATTAATGGCGTTGGTGGTAAAATAGCATTTGGGTCTGCTACTAATGCAGCCATTGTTTCAGGCGAACTAAATGTTATTAATGGAACCATAGATTTTAATATGGATGTTAACAATAACCAAATTGCAGTAGAAAAAATATTTCAAATTGGGTCGGTAGTGATGAGTGGAGGTATCATTGATGTATCGTCCGATAGCTACATTAAAACTGCAACAAATTATGTGGCATTATATATCAAAGGAGATTTTACACGAACAGGTGGAACACTTACTAGTACAGGTGCCAGTATA
>RDXP01000087.1 GCA_004292865.1 Sphingobacteriales bacterium | reverse complement strand
GGCATACAAGGTGGCCCGCTCGAGCATATTATTGCCGCCAAGGCCATTGCATTTGGCGAAGCATTAAGCGATGACTACATGAAATACATTTTACAAGTGAAAAAAAATGCCGATGCCATGGCCAACGCATTTGTAGAACGTGGTTACACCCTTATATCGGGCGGTACCGATAATCACTTGATGTTAATTGATTTAACAAATAAAAATATATCGGGCAAAGCTGCCGAAGAAGCATTAGGCAAAGCCGATATTACGGTAAACAAAAACATGGTACCGTTTGATACCCGCTCGCCTTTTGTAACATCGGGCATACGTTTAGGTACCGCCGCCATAAGCACCCGAGGCTTAAAAGAAAAACACATGGTAAAAATTGTTGAGTTTATTGATGAGGTAATTATAAACCATAGCGAAGACCTTGTATTGGAACGTGTACGCCAAAAAGTTAACGACATGATGGCCAAGCACCCATTGTATAAAAAAGACTAATAAACAGCATGTGGTGGTTAAATTTTGTGTTTTTAACTAAAGTTTCGGAGGTAAATAATGAGGTGTTTTTTATCTTTTTTATTTACTAATGGTGCTTATAACCAGCTTTGTGTTCTTTGCGGTAAAAATATATCACAAAGAACACAAAGATTTACGCAAAGCCGGTTGCTTATTATATACAGCTAATTTTATAAATACGCTGTAAATAATTTGTAGCAAAATAAAGGCAAACCCGTATTTAAAACCACAACCCTGCGTACCTAAACCCGACTTAGCGGATACCTGCCTACCTGCGGTTTGCAGGCAGGCCAGCCTTTGCCTAAGCCCTGCGGGCGGGGGCTAGCTTTGATGATGAAATGCTACCCAGTTTTTTTTTAAATAACTAAAAATTTACGATTTTTAGTTATTGTTTTTATAACCAGCTAATTGTATAAAAATAATGTGGCATTTATAGTACCTTAAAAAGTTTTATTTTGAAAGTGCCATGCACATTACTTCACCCGTTTCACGTTATCTTTTACAAAACTTTCCCAGCCACTATACGATTTACCATTGCCGGCAGTACTCGTTTTTTGAAACGAATGGCATACTGCCACCGCCAAGCCATCAGTAGCATCCAAAAATTCGGGGGTTTCGGTAAATTTTAATAATTGCTTTAACATAGCGGCCACTTGTTCTTTACCTGCATTACCGTTTCCGGTGATAGATTGTTTTATTTTTTTTGGCGAATACTCAAAAATAGGTAAACTTTTGGCCAAGCCAGCAGCCATGGCAACGCCCTGTGCCCTACCTAATTTGAGCATTACCTGTATGTTTTTGCCGTAAAATGGGGCTTCTAAGGCCATACAATCGGGATGGTATTGTTCTATTAAACTGGTAGTACATTCGAAAATACGTTGTAGTTTTAATGGGTGGTTATCCAAGTGCGCCATCTTTACCACACCCAAACTAATTAATTCGATGAGGCTGCCTGTTTCTTTTACCAAGCCGTAACCCATTACGGCCGTACCAGGGTCGATACCCAAAATAACACGTTCTTTGGATTTTTCCTTTAACATATCAACAATATTAAGCTAAATTATTTAACATTGCGTAAAACCAATCAAGCTTGACTTTACATCAAAAAAAAATACTGAACCGTTTTATCAAAATTGCCGTAATATTATTGGCAACGTATTTTATATACAACAAGCTATCGGCCAGCCAAAACCTCGAAAACTTTTATTCGATTATCAAAAAATTAGCACCAAATGAAGTATATACCCAACTAGGTATTATTTTTTTACTGATGTTGCTTAATTGGTTTCTCGAGAGTTTAAAATGGAGGTACGTGATTAAAAAAGTAGAAGATATATCGCTTTTAAAAGCTATCGAATCTGTTTTTTGTGGCTTAACCTGGGCCATATTTACACCCAACCGCATAGGCGAATATGGGGGGCGTATTTTTTTTTTATCGTACCGAAAACGCATACAGGGCATGGTAGCTATGGGTGTAGGCCATATTGCACAAATGGTGGTTACCAGTATTATGGGAGCTATTGGCATTGTGTGGTTTGTGTATAATTATATCCCTATACAACAGTGGATGCTCCCTTATTTTGCTTTTTGGGGTAGCGTAATTAGTGTATGCTTGCTGCTATTTTATTTCAATATCAGATGGGTTAATTTTTTGCTTCTTAAAATCAAATTTTTAAATAAATACCAAAAATATTTTGGCGTATTAACCCGATATAATAAAAAGGAGTTGCTTATTGTGTTGCTGTATAGCCTAGCAAGGTATAGCGTATTTACTAGCCAATACCTTATTATTTTACATTTTTTAATACCCAGTTTACCTTTTTACCCCTCGGCATTAATGGTGTTTATCTTATTTTTGGTACAATCAAGTTTGCCATCGTTGGATGTACTGGATGTGGGAGTGCGTACCCTAACGGCAAGCTACTTTTTTAAATTTATTACACCACACGAAATTGTGGTAATTGCCTGTACAGCTTTAATATGGTTGGTTAATTTAATTATTCCTGCTATATTGGGTTCATTGTTTATTTTTAAACTTAATTTCTTTGGGAGTAACCGTACTTAGCATTATTTCTATATTGCTTACTTTATTATACGCTTTTTTGGTTTTGTTTTTAAACCGAGGGTGGCATAAAATTTTGCCTTTTATGCACACACACAAGCCTGCTACAACCAAAGTTTCGGTATTGATAGCCGCCCGAAACGAAGCCGAAAAAATACATCTCACCATCCAAGATATATTGGCACAAAACTATCCCAAACATTTATTTGAACTTATTGTGGTTGATGACCACTCGACCGATAATACCGCCCAAATTATTTTACAATATGCCACACAAGGCGTAAAACTGATAAAACTAAACGAAAGTAAGGCACTAAACTCGTATAAGAAAAAAGCCATTACCGAGGCCATAGCTTTAGCCAGTGGCGATTTAATAATTACCACCGATGCCGATTGCCGTATGCAGCCAAATTGGCTAAATAACATTGTAAATTATTATGAGCAAAACGGATTTAAACTCATCAGCTCGCCTGTGGTGTATTTCGAAGAGAAAACAAAATTTGAAGAATTACAAACGCTAGAATTTTTGTATTTGATAGGGCTAGGCGCAGCGGGTATTGGTAACGGTATGCCATCAACCTGTAACGGAGCCAACTTGGCGTATAGCAAAAAAGTTTTTTTTGAATTAGGAGGGTTTAAAGGCATTGATGATGTGGCATCGGGCGATGATGAATTGTTTTTACACAAGGTAGCGCATGCGCACCTAGGTACAATTGGCTTTTGCAAATCGGCCGAAGCCATTGTTTATACCCATGCCAAGCCCGATTTAGCTGCTTTTATTTCGCAACGAAAACGCTGGGCCAGCAAAACCGTAAAATACAAAGATAAAAAGGTTTTAATTTTAGGCCTTGCAATATGGCTATTTAATATTAGCCTAATAAGTAATGTATGCTTAGGCACCGTGTATTATCCATTATTGGTATTATTTGCTTTCCAGCTGATGGTAAAATATACTGTTGAATACCTGTTTTTAAAACCACTTACTCTTTTTATACAACGCCCTAAGCTCATTAACTATTTACCCTTATTAACCATAGCACACATTATCTATTTGGTATTTATTGGCATAGCTGGCAACTGGGGAAAATACAACTGGAAAGGGCGAATGGTAAGGTAAGGGGGGGGGGTAAACTTTAAATGGATTGGGCATTTAGCCTGCATACCAGCCAAGCTAGTTAATAATCTGATACAGTAATAAAACGCGATTGTTAAAAAAATAGGCTAAATTTTAACCATATCACCGCCAGTTTTTACGGTTTTTAACAAAAAATTACCACCAATAACTAATATCGTTTTTGCTATTGTGGTTTTTGTGTAAAACACTACTTTTGCCTTTTACAAAATTATAAAATTAAAAATCATAACAATGTCGAATATACAAACCGAAAAACTACCTATCGAACAAAATACACTGCAAAAGGCAAGTAGCTTTATCGAAGAAAACAAGAAAAGCCTAGCGGTAATTTTAGCCACCGTTTTAGGTTTGATGATACTGTTTTTTGCCTACCAAAAACTTTACCTAGCACCACGCGAAACCGAGGCGGCCAACCAAATGTATAAAGCACAGCAATATTGGGAACAAAAAAGCTGGGATAAAGCTATTAAAGGCGATGGAAACTTCCCCGGCTTCGAAAAAATTATTTCGGATTATGCCAATACCAAATCGGCTAATTTGGCTTTTTATTACATTGGTATAGCTTATTTAAACAAAGGCGAATACCAAAAAGCTGCCGAAAACCTATCAAATTATAGTGGAAACGATGCTATAATTGCACCCTTAGCATTAGGCGGTGCGGGCGATGCTTATGTAGAACTAAAAGATTATGATAAAGCCATTACTTTTTTTAAAAAAGCCGCCGATAAAGGCAACAACTTATTTGCAGCCCCTATATACCTAAAAAAATTAGGCTTGGTGTACGAAGAAAAAAGCGACTTTCAATCAGCCCTTGAGGCTTATAAAAAAATTAAATCCGATTATCCCGAAAGCCCCGAAAGCAGTACCATTGATATGTACATAGCCCGAGCCGAAGGAAAACTATAAACCGCACATGGCTTCTATACTAAAAAACCTGTCTGATTTTTCGCATACCACCATACCCAATGCTGCCCCTTTTAAAATGGGCATTATTGTAGCATCGTGGAATGTGCAAGTAACAGGTGCTTTATACAAAGGAGCTTACGATGCGCTTATAAAACATAATACCCTCGAAAACAATATCATTTCATTAGAAGTTGCTGGCAGTTACGAGCTTGTTTCGGCCGCCGATATGCTTTTAAATACCAATAACCTTGATGCAGTTATATGCCTAGGCTGTGTAATACAAGGCGAAACCAAGCATTTTGATTTTATATGCAACGCCGTTGCCAGCGGATTGGTAAGTGTAGGTTTAAAATATACCAAACCTGTTATTTTTGGAGTTTTAACTACCGATAACTTACAGCAAGCCATGGACAGGGCAGGAGGAATACACGGCAATAAAGGCGAAGAAGCCGCAATAACTGCTATTAAAATGGCTTATTTAACAAACAACTTAAATAATTAAAAATAATTATATATTTATTGAAAATTTAAAAACATGAAAAAAGTAGTAATAATAGCAGCGTTTATGTTAATGGTAGGTACTTTAATGCAAGCTTGTTCGGCGGCCCGCTGCCCAGCTTACAGCTCGTACCCTAAAAGAAGATAAGCCAAATTATTTTGGCATTGTTGCATGTACATAAAAAAACACAATGAACTGGATAGCGTTAGATACCGAAACACAATTAGCCGAAATTAAAAACAATAGCCATGTTAGTGTTATTTTTAAACACAGCACCCGTTGCAGTATCAGTAGCATGGCTAAAAGAAAATTTGAATTAGACTGGGATGATTTACCCCCCGATACAAAACTGTATTTTTTGGATTTATTATCTTACCGATCTATCTCAAACCAAATAGCTGCCGATTTTAATGTACAACACCAATCGCCGCAGGTGTTGCTTATAAAGGCAGGCATTTGTATTCTCGAGCAATCTCAAGGCGATATAACCGTAACCGAAATAAACGAAGTGATAAGCCAAAGTGCTTAAACACTTTGCTTTTTTACCAGCCAAAATCAATGATTTTTTCGATAGAAGGATGTAAGCTATGATAAACTGGGCAATTTAAAGCTGCATGTGCTAGTATTTTTTTATCCTTATCACTGTAATTATTCGCCTCGGGGAAATTAAACGTAATATGAATAGCCGAAACCCTACGGGGCTCGGTTGCCATAACTTTGGTAAGCTGGGCCTGGGCATTATCAATATTTAAACCATGCGCCTTGGCTGTAATACCCATAATGGTAAACATACAGCTAGCCAGCGATGTAGCCATTAAATCCGTAGGCGAAAAAGCCTCTCCCTTGCCTTGGTTATCTACTGGGGCATCGCTAATAATTTGAGTACCCGATTGTATATGCGTAGCCGTGGTGCGCAATAAACCATTATACGTAATTTTTGAAGTGGCCATATTTTTTTATATATTTTTTTGTATTGCAAAAGTATGAAATATTAAACGCCACAAAAATTTTTGCTATTAAATTATACATGCTTTTTTAATGCGCTTATCTTTACTAGCCTAGTAATTTTCTAAATTTTTAGAGCCATGTGGGCGGGTGTTTAGGTAAATATTGGGGTACACTTGCTTAGATTGTGCACCATCTTTGTTAGGTTTTATTTCACCCAAAACCGAGCCTTCACTATAAGCGAAAGCATACACTTAAATACCCATTTGTTACTGTAAGCTACACCCCCACAATTAAAAAAACTTTCCCAAAAAAAATACCTCAATTCTTCTAACTTTGCATCCCGAACAATAAAATGTGGTTTTACTTTTATCACACCAAAACCCAGCATTAATTTACACGTATGCCAAAAAATACTTCCATAAAATCTGTCCTTATTATAGGTTCGGGTCCCATTATTATCGGTCAAGCTTGCGAATTTGATTACTCGGGCTCACAAGCCGCACTTTCTTTAAAAGAAGAAGGCATCGAGGTTTCTATCATCAACTCTAACCCCGCCACTATTATGACCGATAAGGTTATAGCCGACAATGTTTACCTTTGGCCTTTAACGGTTGCTTCGATAGAGAAAATTTTACAAGAGCGTAAAATAGATGCGGTGCTACCCACCATGGGCGGGCAAACGGCTTTAAACCTTTGTAAAGAAGCCGATGAACGTGGCGTATGGGAAAAACACGGTGTAAAAATTATTGGGGTAGATATTGATGCCATAGAAAAAACCGAAAACCGCGAAGAGTTTAGGCAACTTATGGTTGATATAGGCATAGGCGTAGCGCCATCGCAAATTGCCAACTCGTTTTTAGAAGGTAAAGAAGCGGCGCAAAAAATTGGTTTTCCGTTGGTTATTCGTCCGTCATATACATTAGGTGGCTCGGGTGGTGGTTTTGTACATAAAAAAGAAGATTTTGATGTCGCCCTTACCCGTGGTTTAACGGCATCGCCTACCCACGAAGTGCTGGTAGAACAAGCCGTAATAGGCTGGAAAGAATACGAGCTAGAGTTGCTTCGCGATAGCAAAGACAATGTAATTATTATTTGCTCTATCGAAAACTTCGACCCCATGGGCATACACACTGGCGATAGCATTACCGTTGCCCCAGCCATGACCCTTAGCGACCGTTGCTACCAGGATATGCGCAACCAAGCCATAAAAATGATGCGGGCCATAGGTAATTTTGCTGGCGGCTGTAACGTACAGTTTTCGGTAAACCCAGCTAACGATGATATTATTGCCATAGAAATTAACCCTCGTGTATCCCGTTCATCGGCCTTAGCCTCAAAAGCTACTGGTTACCCCATTGCAAAAATTGCCGCTAAACTGGCCATCGGTTACAACTTGGATGAACTGGAAAATCAGATTACCAAAACTACTTCGGCTTACTTTGAACCTACTTTAGATTACGTAATTGTAAAAATACCACGTTGGAATTTCGATAAATTTAAAGGTGCAAATACCGAACTTGGCTTGCAAATGAAATCGGTAGGCGAGGTAATGGCTATTGGTAGGTCGTTCTCCGAGGCCTTACAAAAAGCTTGTCAGAGTTTAGAAATTGGCAGGGCTGGCTTGGGCGCCGATGGCAAACACTACCGTAATATTGATGATGTAATGCAAAAGCTAGAGCACCCAAGTTGGGACCGTTTATTTGCTTTAAAAGATGCCCTAAGTATGGGCGTACCTATCGAATCGGTACGTAAAGTTACCAAAATAGATAAATGGTTTTTGATACAGATACAAGAGCTGGTAACCTTAGAACAAGAGCTAAAACGCTATACGCTAAACAATATACCCAAAGATTTTTTCTTAACCATAAAACAAAAAGGGTTTTCGGATGTGCAAATTGCCTACATATTGGGCAACACCACCGAAGACGATGTATATCATAAAAGAAAAGAATTAGGCTTGCGCCGAGTGTATAAAATGGTGGATACTTGCGCTGCAGAGTTCCCAGCTAAAACACCTTATTACTATTCGACCTACGAAGGCGAAAACGAATCTATCCCATCGCCCAAAAAGAAAATTATTGTGTTGGGTTCGGGGCCAAACCGCATTGGCCAAGGTATTGAATTTGATTATTCGTGTGTCCACGGATTGTTGGCGGCAAAAGAAGAAGGCTTCGAATCAATAATGATT
>RDXP01000207.1 GCA_004292865.1 Sphingobacteriales bacterium | reverse complement strand
TATCTTTTTTTCCTAAAGCAATATCTTTTTTTCCTAAAGCAATATCTTTTTCAGTAAGTTCTTTCAAATACTTTTTCTTTTCATCTTCAAAAAGTGCATTAATAGTTCTTATGGCTTCTTGCTCATCTTCAATTTTCTTTTTTTCAACAGGGTTTGTACCCGAGTGGTGCAAAATATCAGTTGCAATTTTCATCTCCTCTATATCAACCTTGTGGTTAAATTCTTTGATAATTTTTTTATCATCCACAAAATTACTTTGCTCAAATATGCTTAATAGTTTATCTAGTTTTGTTTGATACTTGTTATCTATTCTTTCTACCTGTACTATATAGCTATCGTGAGTAAGTTTTTCTACAAAATCGCTTTTGGTTAATAAAGTAGTTTTGTTGCTTAGGTCTTTGTAGTTACGTTCCACCTTTAAGCAAGGTGTATTTATTTCGGGCAACTTAAATCCTAAAATATAAATAGTAGTAATAGGCAATATTACCTTTTCGTTATTTACAATATCCTCTTTTTTATATTGCTCGGCTAGGTAGTTTCTAAACCGCATTAAATCAATCTGATTTTTAGCTTTTTGTATCTCTATTAACACCTTTTTATATTCGCCATTTTCGGTTTTAATGGTGGCAATAAAATCTAAACGATACACCCAAATAGAGTGGCGTTCGCGTATTCGGGCTTCGTATTTTTCTACATCTTTAGGGTTTGTAAAATCAAACTCGCCTTCATAAGTGTATTCCTGAGGTTTTACTTCAATAGTTTCGATGCTTTGTTCCAAAAGAGTGCCAATAAAAAATTTGGCAACTTTTTCGTTTTCCATCATTTTTTTAAAAACAACATCATATATTGGGTTTGCTATTACCATTTTGTATTATTTTACGCAAGGCAAATGTACAAATTTTTAGGTTGGCTATTTTGTGTTTATACTTGATTAGTAAATGATGGGCGAATTTTAATCAAGCCTTATTTTGCGTATGTATTTATAGCGATTAATCTTTTTTCAAAAGCAATTTAACTTTACACCATCAAAATTAATAAGTTTGTACAAATAGTACATGGTAAAATGAGTTTGGTAAGAGCAAAAAAACATTTAGGGCAACATTTTTTAACCGATAAAAATATTGCACAAAAAATTGTAAACAGCTTACAATCAAGCCACCTGTACAATAAAGTGTTAGAAGTAGGGCCAGGTATGGGCATACTATCCGATTTTTTATTGCAAAAAACCGAGTTCGAAACTTATTTGATTGATATTGATACCGAATCGTTTTTATACCTCCAAAAACAATATCCCGCCCTGGGCGATAAATTAATAAACGCTGACTTTTTAGCCCTCGATTTTAAATCGGTTTTCGCTGCCTCGTTTGCCATTATTGGTAATTTTCCTTACAATATATCGTCGCAAATATTATTTAAAATTTTAGATAATTACCAGCAAGTGCCCGAGGTGGTAGGTATGTTTCAAAAAGAAGTTGCCGAGCGTATTGTAGCCAAACCTGGCAGTAAGCAATACGGTATTTTAAGCGTTTTTTTGCAAGCCTATTATACATGCGATTATTTGTTTACCGTAAAAGCAGGCGTTTTTAATCCGCCTCCCAAAGTGCTATCGGCAGTTATTCGCCTCAGCCGTAACCAAGTGCAAGCGCTAAATTGTAACCAAAAACTTTTTTGGCAAGTGGTAAAAGCGGGGTTTAACCAACGCCGCAAAACATTAAGTAATGCGCTACAATCAATAATTGCCAAAGAAAACCAAGATGAACAACCCGTATGGACTTTACGGGCCGAGCAGTTAAGCGTAGCTGATTTTGTAGCCCTAACCCGCACCATTTCCCAAACCCGAGAATGAACAAACTTAAAATTTTAATAGCCGACCAACTGCACCCAGCCTTTAAACAAGGCGCACAAGATTTAGGTTTTGAGGTTACCGATGCCCCAAATATTACCCGAGCCGAGGTATTAAATGGCATAGCCGATTTTGATGGCATTGCCATTCGCACCAAATTTAAAATTGATAAAGAAATTTTTGATGCCGCCAGCCAGTTAAAATTTGTAGCCCGGGCAGGTGCTGGTATGGATAATATTGATGTTGAAATTGCCCAACAGCGCAACATAAAACTTATAAATGCGCCCGAAGGTAACTGTGATGCCGTGGGCGAACACGCCATTGCTTTATTGCTTTCGTTGATGAATAACCTACGCCAAGCCGATGCCCAAATTAGAAACGGCCTGTGGGATAG
>RDXP01000086.1 GCA_004292865.1 Sphingobacteriales bacterium | reverse complement strand
CATCAAAAAAAATATATTGCGCAATTTTGATAGCAGAGGAGTTTATGCAAAAGTTTTTCCGGCCAAAACCACTTACGAGGAAATGGAAAAATGGCAACCCGATGGCTATTTTATTTCAAACGGCCCGGGCGACCCAGCCGCTATGCCTTATGCTATTGCTACCGTTAAAGAAATATTAAAACATGATAAACCCCTGTTTGGCATCTGCCTTGGGCACCAACTGTTGGCATTAGCCAATGGTATAGGTACTGTAAAAATGTTTAATGGTCACCGAGGGTTAAACCATCCTGTAAAAAACATTATTAAGGACCATTGCGAAGTAACCTCACAAAACCATGGTTTTGGGGTAGTTGCTGCCGATATACAAGCATCTGATAAAGTAGAAATTACACACATTAACCTTAACGATAAATCCATTGAAGGTATTAGGGTAAAAGGCAAAAAAGCTTTTTCGGTACAATACCATCCCGAAAGCTCACCTGGCCCGCATGATAGCCGTTATTTATTTGATGATTTTGTGGCACTATTAAAAGCGTAGTTTTTACTTTATGTAGGGTTTAGTGCCTCTAGTTTAGGTAATTTTTTTGATATATGCTAGTGGTTGGTGGCACACCTACCACGGGGAAATAGCCACAAATACTCTAATATGGGTTGCTTAGCCTCCGCCCATTTGTTTCATCAAATCATCAAAACTCATTATTTCAAATTCTTTGGGAACATCCATTGTAATTTCGCTTACTTTTTCATCAGCAATGGTTTTAACCGTAATTTTTGCTTTTACGCCGTGGCTATCGCTACTAAATTCCATGGGTACACCTTTTACACCGTTAAACATGTTTGTTAAAGTATTGGTAGGTATTTGCAGTTCGGCGGTAGCCCATACATCTACTTGTGCGCCCGTTTCTTTGTCTTTACAAGTATATTTGGTGCAGTTATAGGTTGCAATTACCTTTTTTTCGGTAGTGGGTATAGCTTCATAATTTTTGTTGCCGCCTTGCATTTCGGCCATTTTTTCGGTTTGCTCTTTCGTCATTTTAACGGCAATTTTTTTATCTTGTATGGGTATTTCGGTTAGGCTTAGCGTTTCTTTGCTACGATTGTTAAAAATAATTAGCGTCGAAAACATACCCATATCCATTGTAAATTGGCTTAAATCGCCTTTAAATTTCATTTTATACTCTTTGGGGAGCATGGCGGCCATTGCTTGCTTATCGGCAGGTAGGTTATAGGTTAAACCGTAAGTGATGGTGCCTTCGTTAATTGTTTTTTGGGCGTTTGCGGTGGCATTTATGGCACACAATAGTGTTAAAAGGCCTATTCTAAGTGTTTTTATCATTGTTTTTTATGCTAAAAAATATAATTTGAATGCAAAAATAATTGTTTATATAATTACACATGCACAGATGCTTCCGTTAGCCCTGTTTTTGCCAAATCGATGTTGGGTGCAGCGTAATTTTATTCTCTATATATTTTTTTAATTGTTCAAAAGATAAGTCTTGAATTTCAATTCCAATTTTATCTCTAATTTCTCGTAACTTGTTAATTGTATCGGTTTCTGCTTTTATATTTTCTTTTTTCATATTTCTATAATTTCTCTTGGTGTTCTTATTTCTAAAAATTTATGACCTGCCATATAATTTATTCCGTTGTAACCCCTAATTCTTGTCACATTCACGATATGTTTGAAGTTCCAGCTTGCAAGTATATCTGCATAGTTTAATGTTGCAATTGCAATATGAATACAGTCTGGCCTGCTCGTTTTACCAACTACATTTTCAGAAATATATTTATCTGCTAAATTAGTTGCTTGTTCTGTTATGCTTAAGAATTCTATATTTTTATTTGGTATTTTTAGAAATAAATCTTTTACTTTTTGAGGTGCGTTTTCTAATTCAATTTCTGTCATTTGAGAATATAGCATTTTTACTTGGCCTTTAATGATATTGTCAAATAACAACTTAGTCCAAAGTTCGAACTCTGGCTCAAAATATCCTCCAAAAACAGATGTGTCTATATAAATTCTTTCCACGATTCAAATTTACTATTTTTTTACTTGTTATTCAAGGTACTTAAAATTTGCACACATTGCGCCTAGTTCGGCTATGGAACTAAAAGCTGGGGCTATATTGTTTACCCTTTAAATCGAGGGTGGAGAAAACATCCGCCATGGTTCTGTGAAAAATTATTATCAATCGCTACGGCAGGTGTTTGTATGCTGATGCTGGTAATAATATCGCCCGTTAAAAAATTATATCCCTTCGGCTGCCACATAATATATCCCTTCGGATAATTGCACCTTTATGGATGATGGTAAACATGGGCATAAGGGGCCGTTATATAAGTTGATGACGTTTGGTGTTTTATAACAATACATTTAATAGGTACTCCAATGGTGTAATGTATGCCAATGCCCTAGCCCCGATTGCAGTGAAAATCAATTTTGCATTCCTCTAATTTTATTTTAAGCACCCACAGTGTGCAAAATTATTGTAACGGAAAGCGGGAATAGCTCCCAATAAAAAAAAATCCCGATGAAGTATTGTTGTTCATCGGGATTGTAAGCCTAATACTGGTTTTATTTTAAAGGTAAGGTAATTCTAAATCGGCTACCGTCCTGTATAATTCCTTGGAACGATACCATTTGGTCGCTTTGTTTTAGGGCCGAAATTACTTGGTCGTTATTATTTACGCCTTTGCCGTTAATGGTGGTTATTACGGTGCCTTTGGGTAAATCGTAATTATCAAAAATTTTACCAGGTGTAACGCTTTGTACCATTACGCCCGATGTAATGCCAAATTTCTTTTTGGTATCGTTATTTAACGGTGCAAAAGTAGCACCAAGGTTATTCATTATTTCGGCAGTGGCAGGTGTGGCTTTGGCCGATGCTATTTTATTGGCTTCTTCGCCTTTAAGGGTAAGGTTAAAATCTTTTAAGGCACCGTTACGCAATACGGTTATGGCAACTTTTGCGCCGGGGCTCATGGTGCCAATTTTTTCTTGCAATTGTGCCGACGATAGCACCTCGGCACCGTTTAGTTTTTTAATAATATCGCCTTTTTTAATACCGGCAGCTTCGGCGGCACCTCCTTCTACGGTCGAGTTTACGTATAAGCCATCTATTTCTTTGGTTTCAAATGTTTTGGCATTATCGGCATTAAGCTCGCTAAATTGTATGCCTATGTAGCCTCGTTTTACTTCGCCAAATTTTAAAAAATCGTTCATTACTTTTTTAGCTAGGTTAATAGGTATGGCAAAACCGTAACCCTCGTAGGTGCCCGATTGTGAGGCTATTGCCGAGTTAATGCCAATTAATTCGCCACGGGTATTTACCAATGCTCCGCCACTGTTTCCACGGTTTATTACGGCATCGGTTTGTAAAAACGATTCGATAGAGGTATTGCTAGGAGGATTATTGGGGTCGTAATTATTGGGGTTTACCTGTGGTGCTAGGATGCCTATTTGGCGTGATTTGGCACTAATAATACCCGCTGTTACGGTTGATTCTAAGGTTAATGGATAGCCCACGGCCAATACCCATTCGCCTACTTTTACCTCATCGGAATTGCCTAGTTTAACAATAGGTAGGCCTGTGCCTTCAACTTTTATAAGGGCTAAATCGGTGTTTTTATCTCTACCAATTACCTTGGCCGATAGCACCCGCTTGTCGGTTAAAATTACTTCGATTTTATCGGCATCTTCCACCACGTGGTTATTGGTCATAATATACCCATCATCCGATACTATCACGCCCGAGCCTTTACCCATTGCTGGCTGGCTATTGCGCTGTTGTGGCCGGCCTCGGCGGCCAAAAAAATCTTCAAACATATCGCCAAAGGCATCCATACCTTGCCCTTGTATAGCTGCGGTACGGTTATACGTGGTGCGCACATGTACTACCGCTGGGGCAACACTTGCGGCTGCTTGGGTAAAATCTAAACCCGTTACCGCAATTGTATTATCGGCCTGAGGGTTATTGGTAAAATATACTTTTTGTTTCTCTTCGATGGATGAATTTGTATTATTTACTTCAAAAATTTTGTAAGCACCTATGGCTACAGCACCGCCAATAAATGCAGTTAAAAGGGTAATACCCGCTTTTTTTAAATTATTCATATCTTATACCGTTTATTTTAAATCTGTTTAATTGTTGTTCAAAAATAATACCTTAAAAACATCAAATACAAGTATAATGTTGTGTATATATGGTTAAAAAATGTTAAAGGTATTTTATGCTTGGTGCAAAGCAAATTTAAGCCTTTTTAATCCCTTTTACAAAAAATGACTGCTTTGCCTAAACTTGCCAGCCCTAATTTTAAGAGAGCCTAACTAAGCTGTTTTGAGTATTTGATACATAAATGGTATAATTGTAACATTAACAAAAAACGGACATACGCATTTCCCAATATAATGAAAATAACAAGCGTTTTACCCAATGAATAACCTAGTAGGCATACCGCCAAACCAAATGTTGCTACACGGGCCATCAAAACTATTGGTACATAACTACCATTGGCACAGCCCTAAAGTGGGCATTGTGGCTAGCTACACCCCCAATGCTAAAGATGTTGAAGACCATTTTGGCGTGTTTAGAGGGGTGGACCAAATAGAAGCTTTTGCGCAAGGAACCATAGGCTCGTTAAACCCATTTTTAGAATGTATTAAACAAAACTGTACGCCAGCGCAATTAAAAGAAAATTATATTCCCGCTTTTATAAGTATTGGGCAAGTGTTTTTTTCTAATTATGTAGAAGAAGGCGATACCTTTGTAAGCCTTGGTATTATAAAGTTTCATAAATTTAGGCAAATGGTTGCCGATGGCCGAATTTATAAAACACCCAAAGGGTTAGATTTAGATAAATATTTTAATACTTTTAACGAAAATAGGTTGAAAGATTATGACCTTAGTGCCGATTTTACTTTGGTAGCCGAACTATTTGATATTACTGGCCGAGCCATAAAAACTAATTAATAAACCCAAAAACACGAATGACACGACAAGAAGTTATTGATGGTATAGTAGAAATACTAAAAACTGTACGCACTATCGACCAAGAAAAACTGGTAGGCATTACCGAAGAAACCGATTTTATTGCCGATTTAAACACACCATCAACCGAGATGATAAACATAGCATCAAAAACCGAACAACAATTTGGTATTGAGCTTGAAGACGAGGAAATTGATGGCTTAGGCTCAAAAGTTAAAGATATTGTTGACTTGATTTTAAAAAAACAAGCCGAAGCGTAAATCCATGGAAACTGGAAGAAAGGTAGCGGTGGTAGGTATGGGCGGGGCTTTCCCTACCTGTACTGGTTTGGATGATTTTAGAGATAAAATTTTTGCAAACCAAAGCCTAATTCGCGAGTGGCCCGAAGTACTTAAATACGATAAAAAAATACGCTCCACTGTGGCAGGTTTTATTACCGAAGCCGAAATGGATTTGGAAATTATTTACAGCACCCTGTTACAAAACTACCCCGAAACGTACGTTGATAAAAAAAACCGCATCCCCAATATTAATCTGGCTACCGCCGATATTGGCAGTATATGGGCAATGCTTGGCACACAAGATGCCATAAAAATGGCGGGCTGGAGCAACGAAGAAACACAATCAGAAAACACAGGCGTAGTAATAGGTAGCGGTGCTGGCGGCAACGTAATTTTACGCAACGCCTGGCATAATTTTTACGAATTAGGTAAAAAAACCCGTTTGGCGGGCTCGCATTCGGTTGATAGAAGTATGCCTTACCGCGAAGTAGCCAATGTAAGTTGCCTCATAAAAAACCGCGGCGTTGCCGAAACCATAGGCTCGGCCTGTGCAACAGGTTTAGGTAATATTGGCCATGCCTACCGATTGATAAAATTTGGCTTGCAAGATAGGGTAATTGCCGGCGGTGTAGAAGGCACATCGCTCGAAACTTTTATAGGTTTTGATGCCATGCAGGTGTTAAGCAAAAATTTTAGCCCCGCCCAAAGTTCACGCCCTTTTGATTTAAACCGCAACGGTTTTGTATGCGCTTTTGGTAGTGGCATTGTTGCCTTGGAAGAGTACGAAATGGCCAAAGCCCGTGGTGCACATATTATTGCCGTTATTGATAATTATTTTAACAATAGCGATGGCGATGGCGATATGTTTTACCCTTCGTTTGCTGGCCAGCAAAGGCTATGGAAAGGTTTATTAAACGATAACACTTTACCCAAGCCCGATGTGGTAAAAGTACACGGCACATCAACCCCTGCTGGCGATGCTATTGAGTTACTGAGTGTTGTAGATACGCTGGGCGAAAGTGGCTACCATATTTCGGCACCAAAATCGCAATTTGGACACATGCTGGGTGCAGCAGGTTCGGTAGAGTTTATAACTGCTTTATTAATGCTGCAAGAACAAAAAGTATTGTCCTGTTTAAACTCCGATAACCTAAATACCGAGCTAGAGCCTTTTCAATTACAGCCCAATTGGCAAGGGCCTAAAAACCCGTTTTCGCATTACCGCCATTTATTACCACAGCAAAGTTTTGCGAAAGAAATTAACCGCATTGTGTGTTTAAATTATGGTTTTGGAGGTACAAATAGTGCAATATCTATTTCAAAAGATTAAGCATAAGGCGAAGTTGGTGGCAATTTTATGACGACATTCAAAACCAAAAATCAATGAAACGATTAGACGACTTATTACAATTAGGCAACCCTTTGCTCTATGAAGTTTGTGAACCTATTTTACAATCCGAACTACCATTTGTTAAGGATTGGGTTGCGGATTTGCATAGTGTAATGGAGGAAATTAGAGCAAAATATAATTTCGGAAGGGCTATTGCTGCACCGCAATTAGGGATTATGAAACGATTGATTTATATGAATATTGATAAACCAATCGTTTTTATTAATCCTAAGTTCACTAAATTAAGTGATGAAATGTTTGAAATTTGGGACGATTGTATGAGTTTTCCGAACCTTTTGGTTAAAGTAAAACGGCATAAAGAGTTGACAATAGAATATTTGGATGAAAATTGGCAAATACAAGAATGGAGAATGACGGATGACTTATCTGAGTTATTGCAACACGAATATGACCATTTGGACGGCATTTTATGTACCATGAGGGCAATAGACGACAAATCTTTTAAATGGCGACCATAAAAATAAACATGGATAATTATTTCATAAATAGCCCCAATAATACAATAATCTCAAATCTGACAACAAATATTTTGAGAGAAGGTAAAGCATTAGAGTATCATAAATCATTATCAGTGTATAAATCTACACCGCTTGTTAGTCTTTCTAACTTAGCCCAAAAATATAATGTGGGTAATATTTATGTTAAAGATGAATCACACCGCTTTGGACTAAATGCGTTTAAAGGTTTAGGTGCATCTTATGCCATTCACAAAATACTTGAACAACAACCCAATATAAAAACTTTTTGTACAGCAACTGATGGCAATCACGGAAGAGCAGTTGCTTGGGCATCAAAAATTGCTAATAAAAAAGCAGTTGTTTTTGTTCCCCAAGATACTACTGATAGTAGAATTAGAGCAATAGAAAATGAAGGTGCAAAAGTGATTAAAATAGAAGGTAATTATGATGAAACTTGTGCTTTTGCCGAAGATATAAGTCTAAAAGAAGGTTGGCAATTGGTACAAGATACTTCGTGGGAAGATTACGAAGAAATACCTTCTCAAATAATGGCAGGTTATTTGACACATTTTCAAGAATTAGAGGATACTTTACACAGCCTACCTAAACCTAAAATTGACATAGTTTTTCTTCAAGCCGGTGTTGGAAGTTGGGCAGGTTCAGCAATATGGTATTATCTAAATCGTTATGGGGATAATCGCCCTAAAATTATTATCGTAGAACCTTCCGAAGCAGACGGAATCTTATCATCATTTAAAGCAGATAAAAGAGTAAATCCAAATTGCACATTTAAAACAATTATGGCAGGACTAAACTGTGGAATTCCTTCATTAAATGCTTGGGAAATAATCAAAAATGGCACAGACATTTCCATTAAAGTTAAAGATGAGTTTGCTGAACGAGCCATTCGGGAATTATACTACGCAAATGGAAATGACGAGAGAATAATTGCTGGCGAATCGGGCGTTGGAGGCTTGGCGGGTTTTATTGCACTAATGACAACAGATAATATGCAAGCATTGAAAGAGAATTTAGAAATATCACCAAAGAGTAACATCTTGTTTTACAATACCGAAGGAGCAACTGACGTAGATAATTTCAACAAAATAATAAGTACGAAACCTTAACGAGCGAAAAAACGGCCTCCAACATTAGTTTTGCAAAAAAGCGAGTTCAGTGCTTAAATGAAGCTTTGTGCTTCGTATCAAGTTAAATGCTGGCAGACAGTTTTCGTCTCCGCAATCGCCAACTTCTTGTAGCCGCAAACCGT
>RDXP01000206.1 GCA_004292865.1 Sphingobacteriales bacterium | reverse complement strand
ATTATAAGGCAAATAATTGATACTGTGCCACAAATGGTAGATGAGCGTATAAATATGGCAAAATTTGGCGCATTGGCGTACAAGTCGGCCGATATAAAAAACGGTTTGGCTGCATTGCAACAAGCCCAGTTTATAGACCTAGTTTACCCCACCAGCCACACTGCGCCACCCATTATTGGCGACCCCAAAAAACGCCCACGCCTACATTATTTAGATGTTGGTTTGTTAAATTTTCAGTTGGGTTTACACCACCAATATTTAACCGTTACCGATCTTAACCATATTGCAAAAGGGGCATTGGTACAGCAAATTGTTAACCAAGAAATAAAAGCACAATACTACTTAAACGCCCCTAATAGAGGTTTTTGGGCCAGAGATGAAAAAGGCACCTCATCTGAGTTGGATTTGCTGTATCCTTTTGGCAAGTATTTAATTCCTGTGGAAATAAAATCGGGTGCTACGGGTACTTTGCGTTCGTTACACGAGTTTATGGATCGTTGCAATCATACTTATGCAGTGCGGTTTTATGGTGGCGAATTAAAGATAGATACTGTAAAAACAAGAACTGGCAAGGTATATAAACTACTAAATTTGCCTTATTTTTTGAGTGGCTGGCTAGACCAATATTTGAATTGGTTTTGTAAATAATATAGTTTTTGTTAAAAAAAAATCAATCAAAGTTTAAAAACTCAATCTACACAACGCCCCACTAATTTTCTAAAAAAAACCTTTCACACAAAATTACCCCCATTACCGCCAAAACACCACAAAAAAATTATCCCATCTGTCAAACTGGCATTTTTACCTTTTTGGAACAACCCTTGTACAATAGGCTAACATTAACATAAAAAAAATCAATTTAAAAATATGATACAAGAAAAAGGTTCGATATCTATCCACACCGAAAACATTTTCCCCATTATTAAAAAGTTTTTATACTCGGATAACGAGATATTTTTGCGTGAACTGGTATCAAACGCTGTTGATGCTACCCAAAAGCTAAAACGTTTATCATCATTAGGCCAATACGGTGGCGAGGTAGGCGATTTACAAGTTAATGTTGCTTTTGATGCCGATAAAAAAACCATTACCATTAGCGATAACGGCCTAGGTATGACAGCCGAAGAAATCAAAAAATACATTAACCAAATTGCTTTTTCGGGTGCTACCGAGTTTGTAGAAAAATTTAAAGACGCTAAAGATGCCAACGAAATTATTGGCAAGTTTGGTTTAGGTTTTTACTCGGCCTTTATGGTATCGGATAATGTAGAAATCAACACTTTATCGTACCAAGAAGATGCCGAACCTGCCCGTTGGATATGCGATGGTAGCACCACTTTCGAAATTACCGAAGGCACACGCACCACCCGTGGTACCGAAATTACGTTACATATTAATGCCGAGTCGGAAGAGTTTTTAGATAAAAACAAGCTAGAAACCATATTAGAAAAATATTTTAAATTTATACCTGTACCTGTAAAATTTGGTACCAAAACTGATAGTGTAGAAGATGGTGTAGATGAAGAAGGTAAAACCAAATACGCATCTATCGAAGTTGATAATATTATAAATGCGGGTACGCCAATTTGGACCAAAGCCCCTGCCGATTTAAGCGACGAAGATTATTTGAATTTTTATAAAGAATTGTACCCTTATTCGGAAGATCCATTGTTTTGGATTCACTTAAATGTGGATTATCCGTTTAACCTTACGGGAGTTTTATATTTCCCGAAACTTAAAAAAGACTTTGAAATACAGCGCAATAAAATAAAACTATACAGCCGCCAAGTATTTATTACTGATGAGGTTAAAGATATTGTTCCCGAGTTTTTAATGATGCTACACGGCGTTATCGATTCTCCAGATATTCCGCTAAACGTATCGCGTAGTTTTTTACAAGCCGATGGTAACGTTAAAAAAATAAACAGCTACATTACCAAAAAGGTTGGCGAAAAACTAGCCGAATTATTTAAAAAAGACCGTAAAGCCTACGAAACCAAATGGGAAGATATTGGCTTGTTTGTAAAATACGGTATGGTAAGCGAAGAGAAGTTTTACGATAAAGCAAAAGATTTTGCCTTGCTAACCAATACCCAAAAAGAGTATTTTACCCTAGACGAATACCGCACAAAAGTTGAAGGCGCACAAACTGATAAAGATGGTAACGTGGTGTATATTTACACCGTTGACCCTGCAAAACAGGATGCGTTTATACAATCGGCACAGAAAAAAGATTACGATGTATTGTTGATGGATTCGCCTATTGATAGCCATTTTGTAAG
>RDXP01000085.1 GCA_004292865.1 Sphingobacteriales bacterium | reverse complement strand
AGAAATAGGTTATACATATACCGCAGGTTGTAGCTTTAATAACAGATTCTCCGTTTCTCCTAATCCAGCAAACACAGAATTAAACGTTTCTATAAACGCAAATTCATTGTTAAAAACCAGTAGTTTTTCTACAACAGAAGAAACACCCACACCCGAATTCAAACAATTCGAAATATCCCTCTACGACGATAAAGGCAAAAAAATAACCCAACAAAACAACGAAGCGGGTAGTAAAGATATTACCATCGATACCCAAAACATTCCCAATGGTACGTATTTTATCCACATTAACGATGGTGCAGAAATTATCAAAAAACAAATTATTATACAGCATTGATAACTTTTCTAAAATGTATTTTACGCTCAATGCCATTGCTTAATAGCGGTGGCATGGGGCGTATAAATAGTTGATGGCTAATTAAGAATAGGCTTTTCGGAAAGCTATGCCCCCGCATTCGTGTATTAGTGGCAAAAAAACAAATGTTTTGTGGCTACCTCTCCTCCCCCCAACGGCAAAATTACAGCTAATAAACTTTAGTGCATAAATACAAAAGCAATATGTATTTAATTTTTACCTATTTTTGAATATTAATTTTTAGATATGACAGCCACATACAGCCTTACTAAATCAGAATTAAATACCGATTTTATCGAAAGTATAAAAAACACCTTCAAAACAGATAGGATAACTATTTTAGTTGAAGAAGAGTTGGACCAAACAGACAAGATTATAGCCGATGCCACAAGAAAAAAAAAGGTTAGATAAATCGATTGCACAACTAAGAGCGGGCAATGTAGTACAAATTGATTTAGATAAAATGCTTGCAGAAAACGGATTGTGAGAGGGGTAAATTTTACAGCTATTGCACTCGAACAATTTTATGAACTTCAAAAAAGCGAACCCGAAGCGTTTAAGAAATTGTTGAAACTTATTAAAGTAACGGTTACCACACCTTTTGAAGGTATTGGAAAACCTGAATTACTTAAATATAACTACAAGGGTTTTTGGTAGAGAAGAATCACCGAAAAACATCGTTTTATTTACGAAGCGGGGGATAATTTTATTGAGATTGTTGACTGTAAAAACCATTACAAAGATTGATTTTAATTGTTAAAAAAAATATCATTTGTAGAAGTTTTTTTGCGTGAGGGATAGTAGTGAAAATCAATTTTGCCTTTTGGGGGCAAAATTATTGTAACGGATAGCCCGACCCGTGTGTGGGCTTTTTGTGCTGTGGGGCAGGGACACGCCCAAATGTATATACTTAATTTTAAAAAATAATTTTATGAAAAATCTAAAAACATTGCCTTATTTATTTGCTTCAATATTGATTACAATGGGAGCTTGTAGCCAAAAAACCATACAATCGGTTACGCTATCGCAGGATGCTGGCTTCAATAAAATTGAGGTATTGCCTGTTAAACAATCGCAGGCTTTCCCCGATGCTGGTTTACAAATTGCTGAAGCTAAAACCGAAATGCTGGGTACCGATTCGGTAAAGTTTAAAGTGGCTTATTTGGTTAAAAACTATGAACTTACCAAAATGACAATGGATATGACCATGGGCGAATGCGCCAACTCGGCAAAAGGCCAGCACATACATTATATATTGGACAATAAGCCTTATATAGCCCTCTACAAGCCCGAAAACACAGTTACATTGGCTATAAATAGCGAGCATTATTTGTTATCGTTTCTTTCACGCTCGTACCACGAATCGGTAAAAAATCCCGCTGCAGCGGTGTTGCTTCATTTTAAAATAGATGGCCAAGGTAACTATATAAAACTGCCCGATGCCACCACGCCCATGCTGTTTTACAGCCGCCCCAAGGGCGAATATGTAGGTAAAGACACGCAAAATATTTTGTTAGATTTTTATATAAAAAATACCACCCTAGCCGCCAATGGCCATAAAATTAGGCTAAGCATAAACGATAGGCAATTTATATTGAGCCAATGGAAGCCCTATTTTTTAAAAAATATACCTCTGGGAAATATTAAATTTAAATTGGAACTTTTGGATAGCAGCGGCAATAAAGTAATGGGCGACAATACGGGTATTGAGCGGGTGGTGGTGGTAAAGTAGGGGTTAGTACGCTTAGTTTCGGTTGATGCGAAATGTGGATTTTTTTATTCTATATTTTTATAATTTATTTTTTTGTGAATAATAATATAGCACTTACCTTATTAAAATTTAACCCTCCCTTAACACCAACCCACCCCAGCTTTTGTATAATTGTACCTTATTTTATCCCACAATGAAAAAACTAAAACCATACATCATTGCCTTAATATTTTGTACACCCACTAGCCTTTGGGCACAGCAAAAAGTAATAAAAAAAAACTTACCTCAGCCCAAGCTAGTAGTAGGTATAGTAGTGGACCAAATGCGTTGGGATTTTTTGTACCGCTACGCCAGCCGCTATGGGCAAGGTGGTTTTAAACGCTTATTGCGTGATGGTTTTAGTTGCAATAATACCCAAATAAGTTATATACCTACCGTAACAGCGGCTGGGCATGCGGGTATTTATACAGGTTCGGTACCTGCATTACATGGTATTGCCGGTAACGATTGGGCGGAGCTAACTACAGCAAAAATGCAGTATTGTACCGAAGATAGTACCGTACAAACGGTGGGAAGCACTTCGGTAGCTGGGCAAATGTCGCCCCGAAATTTATGGGCCACCACCATTACTGATGAGCTTAAACTAGCCACCAATTTTAAAGCCAAAACAATAGGCGTAGCCTTAAAAGACCGTGGCGCAATACTGCCTGCTGGCCACACCGCCAATGCCGCTTACTGGTTTGATGATGTAACAGGCAATTGGATTACCAGCACCTATTATATGAACCAATTACCCGCTTGGGTAAACCAATTTAACGGTGCCAAAAATGCCGAAAAATATATCGCAAAAGAGTGGTACCCGCTGTACAATATAGCCACCTACACGCAAAGCGAGGCCGATAGCAATGCACACGAAGGTTTATTTAAGGGCGAAAAATTGCCCGTTTTTCCGCACCTGATTTCTAAAATAAACAAAGGAGCAGGCACCATTCGCAACACACCTTACGGCAACAGCATTACCTTTGATTTTGCCAAAATGGCTATTGCCCAAGAAAAAATGGGTACAAGCAATATCACCGATTTTTTGGCCATTAGCCTATCATCAACCGATTATATTGGCCATTGGTACGGGCCTAATTCGGCCGAAATAGAAGATACCTATTTGCGTTTAGATAATGATTTAAGCAGTTTTTTATCCTACCTTGATGCGCAGCTAGGCAAAAATAATTATACCGTATTTTTAACCGCCGACCATGGCGCAGCCCACAACCCTGTTTTTTTAACCGACCATAATATTCCTGCTGGCTTGTTTTCGGGTAACAACGTTTTAAAAGATTTAAACGCTAAATTAAAAATCGAATTTGGCACTGATAATTTGGTTTTAAACCTAAGTAATTACCAAGTTAATTTTAATAATACAACCATTGCCAATGCAAAAATTAATATAGATGCTTTAAAGACCTATTGCATAAACTATTTGCAACAGCAAAATGAGGTTGCTTATGCCATAGATATGGATAAAATAAGCCAAGCCAGCATCCCACCCCAATTAAAACAAAAAATAATAAATGGCTATAACCGCCAGCGGAGCGGAGCCATACAAATTATACTAAAGCCAGGCTATTTTCAGGGATATGGCTTAACAGGTACTACCCACGGCACTTGGAACCCTTACGATACCCACATTCCCTTACTGTTTATGGGCTGGGGAATTAAACACGGAGAATTAAAAAGGCAAACCACCATGGCCGATATTGCGCCCACAATTGCAGCCTTGCTACACGTACAAGAACCCAATGCCAATATAGGAGAGCCTATAAATGAAGTATTTACTAAAATTACGGAGTAATAATGTGTTTTTTTGAAGATTTTGAACGCTTGTTGTTAACTGTAAAAGAATTAATTTAAGATAGTAATTTACTAAAGTTTTGGAGGTAACTTAAATCTAAATAATTAGTGCAAATAGTACTAAAAAAACCATCAACAATGTTATGAAACTTTACACATAAGCATTTATCCAGTACTTTTAAAGTTAATTTTTTCTGTGTCCGAATCAAACCTGGTAATATCAGTAATGCCTTTTACTTGTTTTAATTTGGCTATTAAATCTTCGAGGTGTTGGGTATCGTTTACATATATCATTATGGAGCCACTAAATATTCCCTCATCGCTATCAACGGTTATGCTTCGCATATTTACTTTAAAATCGTTGGATATAATTTGGGTTAGGTTGTTTATTAAGCCTACTTCATCAATACCTGTAATTTGCAAGCCTGTTAAAAAGGCCAATTGTTTTTGGCTTGTCCATTTGGCTTTTAATATACGGTAGCCAAAGCTCGACATTAGTTTGGTTGCATTAGGGCAATTGGTACGGTGTATTTTTATGCCCTCGCTTACGGTTACAAAACCAAAAACATCATCGCCAGGGATAGGGTTACAGCAGCTAGATAGCTTGTAATCTATTTTTTGTAAATCTTCGCCTATTAATAATATATCGCTGTCTTTGGTTTTTACTTGTTTAATTAACGATTGTATGTTTTCGTTATCAGTAGTTTGTTGCGGTTTTTGTTCTACAATTTTTTCTGATGCTACATACTCTTTAAGGTCTTTAACATCTATCAATCCTTTGGCTACGTTGTAAAATAAATCTTGGGTTGATTGTAGCTTAAAATAGTACGATAGCTTTAAAATATTATCGGTATTATAGGTAATTTTTAATGATTTTAATTTACGTTCCAGTATTTCTTTACCATCATCGGCAATTTTTCGTTTTTCATCTTTTAATGATGATTTTATTTTTGCTTTTGCCTTTGCAGTAACTACATACGTTAGCCAATCTTCTTTTGGGGTTTGCTTGGTTGAGGTTATAATTTCTACTTGGTCGCCGTTTTGTAGCTTGTACGATAGCGGTACCAGCTTATGGTTTACCTTTGCACCAATACATTTTGCACCCACATCCGAGTGTATTTCGAACGCAAAATCCAATGCAGTAGCATCAATAGGTAGCTGCATTAAATCGCCCTTGGGGGTAAAAATAAAAATCTCGTCCGAAAAAAGGTTCATCTTAAAATCGTCCAAAAAATCAAGCGCATTAGCCTCGGGGTTGCTTAGTAATTCTCGCACTTTGGTAACCCATTGGTCTAGCCCGCTATCGCTCGATGATTCTTTATATTTCCAATGTGCTGCAAAACCTTTTTCGGCAATTTCGTTCATCCGCTGCGAGCGTATTTGTACCTCCACCCATTGGCCTTTAGGTCCCATTACGGTGGTGTGTAAAGATTCGTACCCGTTTGCTTTAGGTGATGATATCCAATCTCTTAACCTATCGGGATTAGGGCGATACAAATCGGTAACAATAGAATACGCCTTCCACGATTCCGATTTTTCCAGCTCCGCATTACAAATTAAAATAATACGGATGGCAAATAAATCGTACACCTCCTCAAACGGGATGCCCTTTTTTTTCATCTTCGTCCATATCGAATGGATAGATTTTGGCCTGCCTAGCACCTGCGCTTCGAGGCCTTGGCCACTTAATATTTTGGTTATAGGGCCAATAAATTCGCTTATAAAATGCTCGCGTTCGGCTTTTTTCTCGTTCAGTTTTAAGGCAATAAACTTATACGTTTCGGGCTCCATATACTTCATTGATAAATCTTCCAATTCGGATTTTAAACTGTATAAACCTAGCCTATGCGCTAGCGGAGCGTACAAATACACCGTTTCCGAACATATTTTAAGTTGTTTATCCCTTGGCATAAACTCCATGGTACGCATATTATGCAACCTATCGGCCAGTTTTATCAATATTACCCGCACATCATCGGCTAGGGTAAGCAGCATTTTACGAAAATTTTCGGCCTGCATACTGCTGTTGGCATCAAACACGCCCGAAATTTTGGTTAAGCCATCAATAATTTTGGTAACTTTTTTTCCAAATTTATGCTCAATATCATCTAGTGTAATGTCGGTATCTTCAACCACATCATGTAGCAAAGCACATACAATTGATGTAGTGCCTAAGCCAATTTCTTCGGCCGCTATCTGCGCTACGGCAATAGGATGGTAAATATAAGGTTCGCCCGATTTACGGCGCATATCCTTATGGCTATCAACTGCCATATCAAAAGCAAGCCTTATCATGCCTTTATCACCTTTTTTTAGGGTTGATTTACAGGCCCGTAACAAAGTTCGGTATCTTTTTAAAATCTCCGACTTTTCTTGTTCTATATCAATTGTGTAATCTTTCATGCGTATATTTGTAGCAATATAGGCAAAGCTTATATATTTGCAACATTGGGTTACTTATTAAAAGGTAAGGTAATTAATATCATATTATATCGCACATAAAAATATGAATTTTAAAGTTTTGTTACTGCTTGTTTCTATGGTGTTAATGTCAAGTTTTGCATATACGCAACAAATGGCTACATTAACTATAGGCAAAAATGATACCATAAAAGTAGCCACTACCAATTATAATGGCGAAATGATACCTTGGGTGGTTTTAAATGAAGTAGTTGTGCTTGCTAGGCGAACTTTTAAAACCCCGCTTGATAAAGCAAAATTTAACCGTTTACGCTATAATGTATTAAAAGTATTGCCTTATGCCCGCTATGCAGGCGAACGCTACCGTAAGCTGGAACGGGACCTAGCCCTTACCAACGACAAAAAAACCCAACGCCAACTAGTTAAAAACTGCGAAAAAGAAATAAAATACTTGTTTAACAGTAAAATTAAAGATATGACGATTAACCAAGGCGAAATTTTAATTAAACTGATTGATAGAGAAACAGGTAGCAGCAGCTATGGCTTAGTGCGTGAAATACAGGGTAGCTTGCCTGCCTTTTTTATGCAATCGTTGGCTAGGTTATTTGGCCATAATTTAAAAACCGAATACGACCCCGAAGAGGAAAGAGATATTGAAACCATTATTAACTCGGCTGGTAATTACACTTATCAATAAAAAAAATGACCAAAGAAAACATTTATCAATTTACGGTTGATACGCTACAAAACACCGAAAAAAGGTTGAGCGATTACGAAGGCAAGGTATTATTAATTGTAAACACGGCGTCCGAATGTGGCTTTACTCCTCAATTAAAAGATTTGGAACAACTGCGAAAAGATTATGAAGGTAAACCATTCGAGATTTTAGCTTTTCCAAGTAACGATTTTGGCCAACAAGAACCCCTTGAGGGCAATGAAATAAGTAGTTTTTGCGAAATAAACTACGATACCCATTTTACTTTATTTAAAAAATTAAGGGTTAGAGGTACATTTGCCCATCCACTATATAATTTTTTGGCCGATAAAACCCGCAATGGCAAAGTAAGCGCAGCCCCCAAATGGAATTTTCATAAATACTTAATAAATAGCAAAGGCGAAGTGGTTGATTTTTTTTATCCTTTTACAAAGCCTAGCGCTTCGGGCGTAAGAAAAGCAATTAATAAATTATTGCTTACCGCCACACCCACAATATGAAACTAGATTTATTATTTATAGCCGCCCACCCTGATGATGTAGAACTATGCTGTGGTGGCACCATTTTAAAACATATACAATTAGGTAAAAAAGTTGGTATTTTAGATATTACCCGTGGCGAACTAGGTACCCGTGGTACCGCCGAAACCCGAGATAGCGAAGCTAAAAAAGCAGGTAATATTTTGGGCATTCATTGGCGAGGAAATTTAGGTTTTAGAGATGGTTTTTTTGTAAACGATGAATATCATCGTATAAAAATTATCGAAAAAATAAGAGAATTTACCCCCGAAATTATTATTGCCAACGCTTACCAAGATAGGCACCCCGACCATGGCCGAGCATCGGAATTAGTGTACGATGCCTGCTTTTTAGCTGGCTTACCCAAAATAGAAACCATTATACAAGGTGCTGTACAGCAGGCATACCGCCCCAGTTTATTGCTTCATTTTATACAAGATAATTATATAAAACCCGATTTTTTGATTGATATAACGCCTTACCAAGAAAAAAAAATGGAAGCCATAAGGGCTTATCAAACCCAGTTTTATACACCAGGCTTAGCAACTGATGAACCCGAAACGTATATATCGAACCCAAATTTTTTACAAGCCATTGTTGCCCGCTCGCAAGAGTTTGGTAAAGCAATAGGAGCCACTTATGCCGAAGGATTTTTGTGTAAAAAATTACTAGGGGTTAATAGTTTTTACCAGCTTAAATAAAAATTTAGAGCCAATTTTTTTTTAGCTGCTACAAAAAAAAAGAAATTAAAATAAATGGGCTTTAAAAAATTATCGCTCGTAAATAAAACATCTCTTTCAAAAATTTTACAGCAACCACAATAAATTTCTTAAAATTAAAACGCCCATGCAATTTAATTAAATGATTTAAAAGTATAATTTTGCTTGTTACGGTTTTAGGTATA
>RDXP01000205.1 GCA_004292865.1 Sphingobacteriales bacterium | reverse complement strand
GAGCAAGTAAAACTAGATGAGCCAACAGGCTGGGAATTACCATCTTTAGGCTTTGCGGTAGAAGATGCAGGTTACCAAGCCCCAGCCGAGGATGGCAGTGCAGTGAGTGTAATTGTGGATGAAAAATCGGCAAGGTTACAAATACTTGAACCTTTTAAAGAATGGGAAGGAACAGATTTAACGGGCTTAAAACTATTAATTAAAGCCAAAGGAAAATGTACTACCGACCATATTTCTATGGCTGGCCCTTGGTTAAAATTCCGTGGGCATTTAGATAATATATCGAACAATATGTTGATAGGTGCGATAAACTTTGTGAACGATAAAGCCGAATCGGTTAAAAACCAATTAACGGGCGAATATGGTTCGGTGCCTGCAACGCAACGAGCTTACAAAGCCGCAGGCATTGGTACTGTGGTAGTGGGCGACGAAAATTACGGTGAAGGTAGCTCACGCGAACACGCCGCAATGGAGCCTAGGTTTTTAGGTGTAAGGGCAATTATTGTAAAATCGTTTGCCCGCATACACGAAACCAACCTTAAAAAACAAGGTATGCTAGGCTTAACATTTGCCAACCCTGCCGATTATGATAAGGTTCAAGAAAACGATACCATTGATATTGTGGGTTTAAAAACGTTTACTCCGGGTAAACCGCTAAGCGTTGTGCTACACCACAGTAACGGTACAACCGATACTTTTGATGTAAACCACACCTATAACGAACAGCAAATTAAATGGTTTGAAGCTGGTGCAGCTTTAAATATTATTCGTAAAAATATGATGGCTTAAATTAGACTTTAGGCTTTCCAAGTTTTAAAAACTTGGAAAGCCTAAAGTCTAATTTTATAATTTTTGAAACTCTTTAAAATCAATTTCTTTTTTATCTAAGGTAATTACTGCTTTTAAATGCTCGAAAACCTTAGCCGATTTTACTTCGTCAAAAACTTGGTTGGCATTGGCACTTTCTTTCAGATACTGTGTGGCGTATTCGGCAAGCTGCTCTTCGGCAATAGGTGTGGGGCTGTACATTCTAAACTGTGCATCTAAACGTTGCTTTGCCGCAGCAAAAACATCTTGATAGTTTATTTTTATGTTATTTTGTTTAACAATTTGGTTTTCAACCAATGTCCATCTAAGGTTGGTGGCAAAATCGGCATAGCCTTTCTCTAAATCCTCATCGCTTACATCTTTATTAACCGTTTTTAACCAACGTTTTAAAAATTCGTTGGGCAATTGTATATCAATTTTTGTGTTACCGTATTTAAAAAAATCGGCCGCAAGTTTTCTATCGGCATCTTGGGACATCATTAATTCTAACTCGGCGGTAATTTTGGTTCTAAATTCTTCTTCGGTACTTACGCCAGCATCTTCACCAAAAACCTTATTGTAAAAGTTAATATCTAAATCCGATTCTTCTAATCTATTAATGTTTTTTACCGTGATTTTAAAATTAGATTGTGGTATAATTGCGTTTGAGTCATCAAGTTTTAAAATTTTACGCAACTGCACTTCATCCGCTACAGCGGCCACTAAATCAAAAGATGGGATTACATCTTCTCTTTTTAGGTTAATTAACTGGTTTTTATAGGCTTCGGCAATAATATCTAACCTTAAAGTAGAACTTAAATGTAACCCGTTTTCTAAAGCCGAGCTATCGTTAGCCAATTGTGTAAAATCAGCCAGCAATACATCACCATCCATTGTGGTTTCGGGCTGTGTCATTTTACCATAACTGCGGCGTAAATTTTTAATACGCGAGGCTAGTGTTTCTTCATCTACTTTAATGATGTATTGCGTTAGGGTATCGTTGGCTGTAAATTCGGTTCTAATTATAGGTGCTAGTCCTATTTCGTAATCAAAAGTAAATTCTTCGCCAATTTCCCATTTATAGGAGCTACCATCATTTATTGGCAAAGGTTGCCCCAATATTTCTATTTCGTTTTGCTTTATGTAATTATTTACCGCATCAGATAATACTTTATTAATTTCTTCTAACAGCAACGTTTTACCATACATCCGTTTTATTTGTGCCATGGGTACTGTACCTGGGCGGTAGCCAGGAAGTTTGGTTTTTTTAGCTTGCACTTTAAGGGCTTTTTCTACCGCTTCTTGGTAATCATCGGGCTTAATAACCACGCTTATTACTGCGTTTAGGTCGTCAATGTTGTTGCGTGTAATTCTCATAATTGTATTTTTATTTTCAGGTTTGTTTTTCTAGAAAAACAAGATTGTTATTTTACTTATTGGTTTATTAAAATTGGATTTATACAAAAATCCCTCCCGAAAAAC
>RDXP01000084.1 GCA_004292865.1 Sphingobacteriales bacterium | reverse complement strand
TCAAATGCTTGTTTAAAAACTTCGTCTTTAAAAATTGCTGGAATATGCTGAAAATTCTCGAGATGTTTTATAAAGAATAACCATTGGTCTAACCTTGTTTCTAGTTGATTTTCTTGTTTTAAAAAATGAGGCATTTCTAAATAAACAAACTTTAATTTATCGTAAAATACTTGGTTGTTTTGGTCTTTTAGTTGTGCAATGTGAATTACCTCTCCTTTATCTGTATTAATTTTATCATCAAATGTAAAATCTAAAATTCCTACACAAAAAACCGAGTTTAATTTATAATTCCAGTCTCCTTTTTCTGCTTGCTCTTGAATGGGAAATGTTGCATAATAAACTGTTCTGTCTTTAAAATAGTTTTGTTTTGCTTTTTGTAACTCTACAATAATACTTTCGCCCTTATCATTTTGGCAATAAATATCATAAATGGCTTTTCGGTCTTGATTTGATTTACCAAGTTTTTCTTTGTCTTTAAAAGTTAAATTTACTATGGTTGTTTGGGGCAACAAACAGTTTAAAAAATCAATGAGCATTGGCTTGCTGGCTTCTTCTCCAAAGATTTTTTTAAATCCAAAATCGGTAAATGGGTTTACATATTTTGCTTTCATTTTTTGATTGCCTAAATTAACGTAACAAATTTAAACTTTTTAGGCAAAGTGTTATGTTTTCTTTACAACTTAACTTTGTAAACCCCTACACAATAAAGGAGATAAAGATTATTTATTGAGGGTTTGGCGCAATGATGTTTCCTTTTTCGCTACCGAAGCCTTCGCTTAAAGCGAAGGCTTCGGTAAAATATTAATTTTTAATAAATTTTTGGCTATGAATCTTTTGCTTATCGTTTACCAAGAGGATATAGACTCCAGTTTCTACATTTACTAGATTTCGATTCAAATACTGATTAATTTGGGCTAAAGTACCTTCGGTTTTAAGTAATAATTTGCCATCAAAGCGCAATAATTTTAGTCCTAATAGTTTACTTTCCGAAATCAGCGAAAGCGTAACATTGTTTTTAACTGGATTAGGGTAAATGCTTAATTGTTGCTGATTATCGAAACTAAAATTAACGCTTTTGGTTTCTAATATAACAGGTTCTCCATTAAAATCTGTTTGGCTTAATTGGTAATAATTTATGCCATTAGTTGGAAATAAGTGTGTTATAAAATAGTTGCTTTCTGTATTGCTATTGCCAGCACCTTTTACTTGTTGTAATTGGGTAAAGTTTATACCATCGGTACTGTGTGCTATGGTATAGTAGTTATTGTTATATTCTGAAAAACTTTTCCAATTCAAATTTACTTTAACACCATCCGATTGTGCTTTAAAAAAGGCTAAAGTTATAGGTAAAGGGGTGGCTTCAATAGTAAAGCTCCAAGTAGTGTTATTTAAAATTCCACTATAAGCTAGGTTGGCTAAATCTTTAATAGCTTCGTTGGAAATTTGTATAGCATATTGTTTTAGGGGAATAAAATTTATACCGTTTATCGTAAGTATGGCATTGTTAATGATAACACGGGTTGATGTAATATTTATTGTTTCATCGGTACCGTCTGTAATATTTTTTATTGTAATGGTGCCAGTTCCTTTTTTTATTACTCGGTTAAAGGTAATGGTAGGTTTGGTAGTTTTGGGTACTGGTATGGTATAATTGTTTACAGGGGAAGTAGCTATTGCAATTAATTCTCTATCTGTATTTATTACACCTTCAATAGTTGAGGCTGTATTTTGAGGGTTGGCATCTGTACGGGTAACAAAATCAAGTAAATTATTGTTGCTATCGTATCCATTACCCGCAAAAACATCAACACCACCAGCACTCATTGTTGCTGCCGTTGAAGTCGAAAACGCTTTCCTTTCGGCTGATTTTGTGGCACTTAAACCTGTACCCGTGGGAGCGGTTTCGAAGCCTAATGCGTTGCCATAGCCTACTAAATCTATTAAACTTAAATCTGTGGGGTTTACAGTATTTAAGGCAACAATATCGTTTACCAAAGCTACTTTTCCGCTAGTTGCCGACATTGATATTGTGCCTACTTCGTCAGGTGTAGGTAAATTTGCGCCTACGGTACGTTTGGTTTGTTGTAAAAGATAAAAACCTTTGGCAGGGATTGTACCTGTAAGCGCATCAACTTTCCAAATTTTACTGCTACTAGTTGCATACTGCACCGACCAGCCACTTAAATTTACAGGTGCACTTGTGGGGTTATACAATTCGATAAAATCACTATTGTAAGTTGCGCCAGTGTTTCCGCCTCCGCCATATACTTCACTTATCACAACATGGGTAGCATTTTGGGCATAGGTAAATATATAAAACAGCACAAATATTATAGAAAATAAAACTTTTTTCATACTTTAAAACTTTAAAATAAATAATATAACAATTATAAAACAAAAAACGCCCTCAAATATTAAATTAATGTTAACAAATAAGTGTAAAAAATATAAATAGTGTTTTTATTAATAAAATCTAATTAAATTAAGTAAAAAAGATACAGTTTTGTTTCCCAAAAGTTACTTTTTATCGGGTATTAGTTTGTAAATACCAAAACTTACACCATCCATATATATTTGTCGGGTTTTTATGGTGCTATCTATATTTATTCCTTGCTCTATAATGGGGCTTAACATTAGTTTTTCTTTTAGTTGTATATGTACAGCATTATTTTTGGGGTTAATACATATTACATAGCTATCTATGCCATCGGTACGTTTATAAATAAGTGGGTAAATTTTATTTACACCTAATATTATTTGTACATCGCCGGTATTGTTTAGGGCATTGTTTGATTGGCGTAATTTTAATAACTTTCGGGTAAAGTGTAGCAATGAGGAGGAGTCTTTTTCGGCTTTGGCAACGGTGGGGCGGTTAAGTAAATCGGGGTCTTGGGGCAAATACAATTTATTTATTTCGGCTGATGAAAAACCTGCATTGTTGCTCGCATCCCATTGCATAGGGGTACGTGTACCGGCTCGGTTGGCGTAATAGGGTACAAAATTTGATGGGATTACGCTGCCCTCTTTATCGGGTAGCATGGTGCTGATGTATTTCATGCCAATTTCATCGCCATAATAAATATAGGGTACGCCAGGCCAAGTTAATAAAAAAGCGAGGGCTACTTTTAGTTGGTCGTCCGAGTTTCGGGTGCCGCTATTTAAACGCTGAAAATCGTGGTTGGCCGTAGGTAAAGCAATTAAGCCCTTGGTGCCTACTTGTGTTTTTTGGTATAAGTAACTGGTTAAAAACTCGGTAATAGATCCTCCTTGTTTCGAAAAGAAGGGTATTTGCGTACCTTTTAGCACCACATTTTTATCTTCAAAAAATAACGAAGGATAGCCTTTGGCGTTAAAATGGATCATAAAATCCATCATAAATCCAGCATTCATTGCTTGCTCGGGGTTGCTCCACTCGGCTAGCAATACGCCTTGTGGGTATTTGGCCGAAAACCAAGTGCGTATGTTTCCCCATAGTTTATTGGTTTCGATAAATTTAGGGTCGTTTTTAATTAATGATGAAGCCATGTCCACCCTAAATCCATCAGCACCCATATCCATCCAATAGCTAATAATATCTTTTAATGCCTCACGCGTAGCCACAGGGCCAGGTGCGGTAGGCAATTGCTCCCACGGTTTTAATGGGTCGGGGTTGGCATAGCCATAGTTAAGGGCAGGCTGCGAGTCGAAAAAGTTTTTTAAGTAATTGCCATCTCTGCTGTCAAAATTTAAAACAAAATCTTTGGGTTGTATTCCTTTGGAGTTTGTCCATATATATCTATCACTAAATTCGTTGGTGGTGTTTTTGGCCGATTCCTTAAACCATTTATTGTTTTTAGAGGTATGGCCAGCTACCAAATCTAAACATACCCGCAAGCCTATGGCATGCGCTTGGTCTATATAGTTTTTTAAATCATCGTTAGTACCATAACGAGGATCTACTTTGTAATAGTCATCTACATCGTAACCCGCATCTCTAAACGATGAAGCAAAAACAGGGTTAAGCCACACGGTATTTACACCTATCGATTTTACATAAGGTAATTTTTCGGTCATTCCTTTTATATCACCTATGCCATCACCATTGCTATCTTTAAAACTTTGGGGATATATTTGGTAAAAAGCAGCTTGGTTAAGCCATAAGGGGTAATTGTAAGTAGGTGTGGTGCTAACTGTTTGTGCATGTGTGGCTTGTATAGCTATACATAGCCATAAGCAATAAGTAATTTTGGTTTTAAACAACATATTTTACGAATTTATAATAGTGCTATAAAAAGACGATTTTTTATTCGATTTACAAAATTGGGCGATAATAAAATTTAGCCATCAGCTAGCCCTGTTTATACAATGCAGGCCTTGGTTTTTTAAAACATTTGCCAGCTTAAAAAAACTAGTTTTTTATTTATTGTAAATCGGTTTGTTGCTTTTTATCAAGCATAAGTTGGTAAAGTTTACGCACCGTATTCACATTTCTGATGGTTATATACTTATATATTTTTGTACCCACAAGTTTAAATAATGCACTATTATCGTAATCTTTATCAGCTACGTTCCACAGTAAGGCACCTGATATGTATGTAACATTATCAACGGGTTTGAGTTGTAATTGCTCAATAATTTGTGGATTATCCATGTTTTTCCATAAAAACATAATATCGGTTCGCATAAACTCATTTTTTACCCAAGTGTTGGGCAGTTTTTCGCAAATATGTTTTATGCTTGTAAAATCTCGTACCAAAACTTTTATGGCTAATTCGAAATCGGACTTAATGGCTGTTTCTATCTCGTTTGCGATGGTATTTTGGTTTTGCTTATCGGTTTCAAAAATAATATTTCCCGAATTGATATAGGTTTCAACACGTGTAAAACCTAGTGATTCGAAGGTTATTTTGAGCTTTTTCATGTCAACTTTATTGTTTCCGCCTACATTTATTCCTCTAAGTAGTGCAACGTAAATCATGTTTATTATGGGTTTAAGGGTGATGATGCGGGTGTGAATATTTGAGATTTTAGCTTAAAATAAATCGTAGTTATTAGTGTTCCTACTTACTATTGTGTATCATATTTAATCCATTGGAATATGCTAATTTGAGATTTTTTTTTGAGATTTATCAATTATCTGAATACTAATAATTGTGATATACAGTTTTCGACACTTTACAGAATTTTTGAAGATGGTATTGGTAAACGAATTAATTTGCTAATTGCGTGAAAAAATCCGTAGAACTATTTTAACCATTTTTTTAATTTTTCTTTTGCCTCATCAACCGTATAAATTTTTCCGTTATTAGAATCGTAAACACCTTTTTGCACTTTATCTACAAAAACCCAATGGTCTATAACTTGTTCAATGGTTAAATTATCGGGCAATATATCTAAACTGCTTATAAGTTGTGTTTTGGTAATCATAACCAATATTTTTATTCGAAATTAATATTTTTTTTTAATTTACTAAATTCAATATTACCCATTTCCCACCCCAAAAATCCCCCACCAACCTATCCCAATAAATATTACCTTTGCACAATGATTATAAAATCGGCCGAATTTACCGTTAGCAATACCAAAATTAGCAAACTGCCACCACCCGAGCTGGCCGAATATGCTTTTATTGGCCGCTCTAACGTGGGTAAATCATCGTTAATAAATATGGTTTTGGGGGCTAAAGGTTTGGCAAAAACATCGCAAAAGCCAGGCAAAACCCAACTGATAAACCATTTTTTAATTAACAAAACTTGGTACGTGGTTGATTTGCCGGGCTATGGTTATGCCAAAAGTAGCAAAAGTAACCGGGCGGAATGGGCAAAATTTATCAGCAATTACCTCGAAAAAAGAGAAAGCCTACAATGTGTTTTTGTGTTGATTGATAGCCGCTTAGAACCTCAAAAAATAGATATTGAATTTTGCTGCTGGCTGGGCGAACGCAGCATTCCGTTTATTTTGCTGTTTACCAAAGCCGACAAACAATCAAACCTAAAATCGCAACAAAATATGGGCTTATTTAAAAAAGCATTGTTAGAATTTTTTGACGAACTGCCCGAACCCATTTTAACATCGGCCGAAAAATATGTAGGTAAAGATGCTATTTTGGCCATGATAAGCGATATAAACTCACGGTTTGTAGTACCCGAATATGCCCTAAAAATAGAAGACGAACTGCCCGAATCCGAATAATGAAAAAGTATTTATCCCTAGTAACATTTTCGCACACCATTTTTGCCATGCCCTTTGCGTTTATAGGATTTTTTTTAGCCGTTAACACCACGCAAAATACTTTTAGTTGGTTTAAATTGGGCTTAATGTTGCTGTGTATGGTTTTTGCCCGCAATGCAGCCATGGCTTTTAACCGCTATTTAGACCGTGATATTGATGCAAAAAACCCTCGAACTAAGGTTCGTGATATACCAGCCGGGCGTATTTCGGCAACAAATGCTTTGGTATTTACGTTGGTAAATGGTGCATTTTTTATAGCTGCAACTTGGTTTATCAATCCGCTTTGCTTTTACCTTTCGCCCGTTGCGCTGCTGGTGGTGTTGGGTTATAGTTTTACCAAACGCTTTACCGCTTTGTGCCATTTGGTTTTGGGTTTGGGTTTATCTTTAGCGCCAATTGGTGCTTATTTGGTGGTAACAGGGGAATTTGCGTTGCTGCCCATTTTGTTTTCGCTGGCGGTATTGTGCTGGGTTAGCGGTTTCGATATTATGTATGCTTTACAGGATGAAGCATTTGATAAACAAGAAAAACTGCATTCCATTCCATCGTACTTAGGTACACATAAAGCCTTGCTGGTAAGCAATATACTACATGTATTTGCTGCTTTGTTTGTAATTGCTCCGCTGTTTTTTACGCCATTAAGTTGGCCTTATTATATGGGTTTAACGGTTTTTATTGGGATGCTAATTTATCAGCACCAGCTGGTAAAACCCAATAACCTTAGCCGCATAAATTTTGCATTTATGACCACCAATGGCATTGCCTCGGTAGCTTTTGCCGCCTGTTTTTTATTAGATATTTATTATAGATCGTTATGATTATCAACACCAAAAAAAGAAATTTTTTACCCCAAACTTTAACCATAAACTGGGAAACCCTCGAACCATTTTTTACGCTATTGCTCGAGCGGGAAATAAATTCGGTAACCGAACTAGAAAACTGGTTAAAACACCGTAGCGAACTTGAAGCCGTTTTAGAAGAAGACTTTGCGTGGCGATACATAAAAATGACTTGCGATACCACCAACCATGATTTGGTAAAAGCGTTCCAATATTTTGCTACCGAAATCGAGCCTAAAATTGCGCCTATAAATAACCAACTCAATCAAAAATTTGTGGCTTGCGCTTTCGCGGATGATTTAGATGCCGAAAAATATTTTATCTACACCCGAGGAATTAAAAAAGCATTGGAACTTTTTAGGGACGAAAACATCCCATTACAAACCCAAATACAGGTGGAACAGCAAAAATACCAAGGCATTACAGGCAGTATGGCTGTTACCATAAACGGGCAAGAATATACGTTAGAACAAGCTTCAAATTTCCTAAAAAACCTCGACCGTAACACCCGTAAACAGGCCTGGGAAACCATTACTTTGCGTAGATTGCAAGATGCCGAACCACTAAATAATTTGTTTAACGATTTAAAAGCATTACGCCACCAAGTAGCTTTAAATGCGGGTTTTGCTAATTTTAGAGATTATATGTTTGCCGCTTTAGGCAGGTTTGATTATACCCCGCAAGATTGTTTCGATTTTCACGATGCCATACAAAATGTAATTGTGCCTGTACTTGCCCAGCAAGCCGAAGAACGTAAAACCGCCCTAAATTTAGCCAGCCTACAACCTTGGGATACCGAGGTAGATACCAGCGGCAAAGAGGCCTTACAACCTTTTAACGGGGGCAATGATTTGATTGATAAATCGATAACTTGTTTTAACCGCTTAGGCGAATTTTTTGGGGAGCGTTTACAGGCGATGAAAGACCATAACTTTTTTGATGTTGAAAGCCGAAAAGGCAAAGCACCAGGTGGTTATAATTATCCGTTGGCCGAAACTGGCGCACCATTTATTTTTATGAATGCGGCAAATTCGTTTCGCGATTTAACCACCATGGTACACGAAGGCGGCCACGCCATACACACTTTTGTAACCGCAAATTTAGAATTGAACGATTTTAAACATTGCCCATCCGAAGTGGCCGAACTGGCAAGTATGGCTATGGAACTCATATCAATGGACCATTGGGATGTTTTTTTTACCGATGCCGAAGAATTAAAAAGAGCCAAGCGTTACCAACTGCGTGATGTGCTAAAAACCCTGCCTTGGGTAGCCGTGGTAGATGCTTTTCAGCATTGGATATACACTAACCCTAACCACACTACCGAAGAAAGAACCGAGGCTTGGAAAACTATTTTTACAAAATTTGGTGCTGGCTTTGTAGATTGGAGCAATCATCAAACCGCCCTCGAAAACCTTTGGCAAAAGCAATTACACATTTTTGAAGT
>RDXP01000083.1 GCA_004292865.1 Sphingobacteriales bacterium | reverse complement strand
TATATTTTAATGTTAGCTAAGATTTTGGCATCAAACACAAATGAATAAATATAGCTAACATTAAAAAGCGCTATATTTTAATGTTAGCTAAGATTTTGGCATCAAATACACCATAAAACTATAAATAGAGCATAAGATAAAAAGATTTAAGAATTAGTTTTTCTAAAAAAAAAGCGCCCTAGAAAATCTAAGACGCTTTAGTGGGAGATACTGGGTTCGAACCAGTGACCCCCTGCTTGTAAGGCAGGTGCTCTGAACCAGCTGAGCTAATCTCCCGAGTGGTTTTTTGTTATCAAAAACATTAAAGTATTTCTGATTTGGGATTGCAAAACTAATTTTTTAATTCCATTTTCCAAATTAATTTTAACAATTTTTAAATTACCGTCGTATATTAGTGCCATAAAACTTTAAAATAATGGTAACAGTAAATATCCCCCGTTTAGATCTTAACAATTACACCCATGGTAACGTACAACAGCGAAAGCAATTTTCCGATGCCATTGGCTCGGCATTTACCGATACTGGCTTTATAACCATTACCAACCACGGCTTAAACAAAACCTTAATAGACGCTTTGTACCAACAAGTTGAGCAGTTTTTTAGTTTGCCCGATACCGTAAAAAGCCAATACGAAAAAGTAGAATTAGCCGGCCAACGTGGTTACACCACCAAAGGAAAAGAAAAAGCAAAAGATGCCAATACACCCGATTTAAAAGAATTTTGGCAAACTGGGCAGTATGTAGAAGATGGCGATGCGATAAAAGCCGACTATCCAGATAATATGATAGTAACCGAATTACCCGCTTTTAATACCGTTACCAAACAAATTTATCAGCAATTAGAGCAAGCTGGAAAAATACTATTGCAAGCTATTTCGGTTTATTTGGGTTTGCCCGAAAATTATTTTAACGATAAAGTACATAATGGAAATTCTATACTAAGAGCCATACATTATTTCCCGATTTTAAACCCCGAAACATTGCCCCACGATGCCGTAAGAGCTGGCGCACATGAAGATATTAACCTAATAACTTTATTAATTGGCGCAAGTGCCGATGGCCTTGAAGTGCTTACTCGCGATAACCAATGGTTTGCCATTAAAGCACAAGGCGATGATATTGTGGTAAATGTAGGCGATATGCTGCAACGGTTAACCAATAATAAGCTACGCTCTACCACTCACCGTGTGGTAAACCCGCCAATAGCGTTGATGAAAAACTCCAGGTATTCGGTACCGTTTTTTTTACATCCAAAAATGAGTATGCCCTTAAATTGCTTACCCAACTGCGTAGATAGCCAAAACCCGATAGCATATAATGATATAACAGCGGGCGAATATTTGGATGAACGATTGAGAGAAATAGGGTTAAAATAAGCAAATTAAGCCCCCAAAAAGCTATTAATAACATAAAATATATCTAAAATTAATAGGTAAATGATGGGGTTTGCTTTCAAAATCTTAATAAAATGTAACAGTTATGTAACAACGGTATTTTACCAAAGAGCAAAAAATGAGGTCGTTAAAAAAAATATCTTTTTATTTTAAACAAAATATCTATTACCTTTAGCAAAAATTAATTAAAACAATATTTTATGAAAAACAAATTATTACTGGCACTATTAGCCTTATCAATTGCATTTACTGCATGTAAAAAAAACGACGATGGCGATGAGCCTACCGCAGAAGACCCATTTAAGTTAGATTACTCTAACCTTACCGTTGAGCAACATAAAAAAGAACTCGAAAAAACGGGGATGGATTTTATGAAAAAAATAAATACCATGCCCGACGAAAAATTTATAAAGGTTATGAGAAACCTAAATGATTTGAACTTGGAGCTAACATCAAATAGCGTAAAAAAAATGAACAGTTTTGCCGATGCAGCATCTAATAAAAGTGTATCAAAAATTTTAAGCTCAGCTACCAGCACCGATACCGAAAAACTAAGCGATAGCTATGGTATTTATACTTATAGCTTAGGTACAAAGAGCTGGAAAAAAACACCCGCATCAGATAGGCTCGAAATAAACTTCCCAGCCTACAAAACCAGTACTACAAACAATGCAAAAATTACGATGACTTACGTATCATCAAAAATTAACGCTACAATAGACGAATCAATTTTAGAGCTTCCAAAATCATCAAGTGCAACATTATTGGTTGATGGTTTACAGGAAATGAAATTTACATCGGCACACGAATATAAGCCTGATGGTACGCCCACCAAAACAGATATGAACCTAAAAATGGGGTCATTTACTATGGCTTTTAACGTTGCTAACACAACAGAAGTTTTAACCAATAGTTTTACGTTTAGCAAAGGGACAGAAACTTTGTTTAGTTTTAATTCTACAGTAAACGGAACACTTAATTTGGGTGTGATTGATGATAATGAGCTTAATGCTAATGATATAAAAAATGCAAATGCGAGTTTTGAAATTATGAACATTAAGTTTTTAGGCACTTTAGATATTAAAGCAATAAACGATGCTCACAATGGCAGCGAAGACTTGTCAGGGAAGCAACAAAACGATAAAACTGTGGCAGCCCTAAATGCGCATTCGCAATTTGTAGCCATAAACAAAACTAGCAATACTATTATTGCTAAAACAAACTTTTTTGCCACCGAAAGCCAACGTTGCTACAATAATTTGATTTGGAATAACAGCACTCAAAGCTATATTTATGTAAACGAATGCGATACCAGTTACGATTGGGAACCTCGTATGATATTTAAAGATGGCTCTAAACTTAGTTTCGATGCGTTTAAAGAAAACGGGTTTTCGAAACTAATTGATGATATTAATGCTTTTGACGATAGGTTTTAAATCCTAAAATATTTATACCCAAAAAAGGAGCTTGTTTTTACAAGCTCCTTTTTTTATGGCTTTGCTACCACCTTGTAAACCGTAGCGCCGTAACCACACCATATACCAATACCCATACCGTTTATGTTTGATTTTATTTTACCTGTTGAGCCTATTAATGGGTTTGATGCGTTTAAAACCTCATCTTGAAAGCTGCTCCAAAAATCGTAACCAGCCTTGGGTATGGTGGCAAATTTTACCAATACGGTATCTCCGGTATTAAAAAATGGGTCGCTTGCAACGGTTAAATTATTTTCGGGGGCTCGGTTTACTTGCAAGGTAAAATCTTTACCATTAAAAAATTTATCGTCGTAGTTTGATAAAAGTGTGGGTATAAAACGTTTGCCACTATCTAGCTTGGTGTACAATTTATAATAATTTTTTTCGCTACCATTATCTAAAAACTGGGTTTGTAATTGTTGCTTGTTATTGCTTTTGGGTACAAACCATATTTTGGTAAGTGCCACGGGCTTGGGTATAATGGTTTGTGCAGTAAGTGTAAAACCTGCATATTCGATAGTAAGGTTGTAGGTTTTGCCTGCCTCGCCTTTTAGCTCGGTACCTTTATATACAAACGAAGGGAAATAATTGGCATCTTTTCCGCCAGTTAAAATTTCGGTATTTACGCCATCGCTTACGGTTATTTTGGCGTATCTAATTATAATCTCGCTAAGTTGTGCCGAATCTACGGAAGTAAAAAAAGGAAGGTTATGGGTTAATATTACGTGTGGGTATTGCCCATCCTCTATCCAGCCTTCAACCACAAATTTGGGAGAATAATTTTTACGGTTTTTGAACTCGTTTTTCTCGCATCCTACCATAATAAAAAAAAATGCTAGGGCTATAATGGCTTTTTGTATCATATTAATTTGCTTTAGAGGGTTGTTGTTTTTGCTCAATGAATTTGTTTTTTAGGTGCGTTAACGATTGCAACGGCATCCTTTTTTTTATTTGCTCCCCCCCCTTGGGCTGTTGACAAATGGGGGGCAAATAAAAAAAAGATATAGTGGAAAGCGTGTTAAAACGCCAAAAATATAATTAAAACATTTATAAACAGGTTATTACATATATAAATTTTTTAGTTAATTGTTATTTTACTAAAATACCGATTAACTTATTAGTTGAAAATTATTTTATAATTAATGGCCGGCAATACGGGCAATAATGCTACTGATTGTGGTTGTATGCTTACTTTAAGTTTATTCAAATCGCCTTTGGCCATAAAAAATGTATAAATGGGATTTTGCCTGTTGTAAAGGTTGTAAACCGAAAATGAAAGCTCGGATTGTACCTTTTTTTTAGGCTTCATTTTGTAAACAATAGCGGCATCTAACCTGTGGTAAGCGGGCATTCGGCTACCATTAAATGGGCCATATTCGTTTACTATATTGCCACCAATGGTAAACCTACTTACAGGCATTGTAAAGGCATTGCCTGTTGCATAAGTAAATGCACTTGATATATTCCACTTTGCGCCAAGCTGATAATTGCAAACTAACGAAAAATCGTGTCGCCTATCGTACTTAAACGGAAACGGAGTTCCCTCATTTAGGTCGGCAAAGTTTCGGTTACTTTTTGATATTGTGTAGCCCGCCCAGCCTGTTAACTTGCCTTTTACTTTTTTGATAAAAAACTCGGCACCATAAGCATTACCAGTGCCCTTGTATAAATTATTTTCTATTTTTAAATTATCGAGCAAATTCATAATTCCGCCCGAAAACTCTACCAAGCCTTTCATGTTTTTATAAAAGGCATCCACGTAAGTTTGGTAAGTACCATTGTTAAAATTTTTAAAGTAACCTAAACTTGTTTGATAGCCTTTTTCGGGCGGTAGGCCAGCTAGGGAAGGCATCCAAAAATCGGCAGGGAAATTAACCGCCGTTACCGATATTAAATGTATGGGTTGCACATTTTGGGATATTGCTAATTTTAAACTGGCGTTGGTACTAAAAGCGTAACGAACGGTTAGCGATGGCTCTACAAATATATAAGGTGTAATGGTTTTATTGCTAGCGTATTGTGTTTTATTGTTGAGCTCATCAGTTGCAGTAAATGGGCCTTTATGCCTGTAATAGGTAAGCCTTGTGCCAGCGTAAATGGCAACTTTATCGCTAAGGGTAATATCATCACTTAAAAAAACAGCACTTTCATCGGCATAGTAAACATTGGGAGTACCAAAATCGAGTTCGGTATTTAAGGATTTTGCGTAAGGCGTATTGGGTTTAAACTGGTGGTTTGTATGGTGTAACCCTACTTTAATTGTTTGCTTATTAAGCTGATAGGTTAAATAGCTTTTAAAGCTATAGTCTTTAATGTTAGAATTTATGCGGGCGGTATATTGGTCTTGTGCTATCCCAAAATTAAAATTATACCCGCTATGCGTTAGGGTGGTATTTAAAATTAGATTGGCATTAATTATGCGTTTCCAGTTTAATGATAAGGCGGTATTTTTCCAGTTCATACTGTTGTTGATATTAAACTGGGTTATATCAAATCCAAAATTATCTCCACCTGTAAAAGCCGAAAAATAGAGGAAATCTTTTTGGGATAATTGGGCATTGGATGTAAAGTTAAAATCATAAAAATCGTATTTAGCTTTATTAAAAAACGGCGAATTAAGTTTTAGTTTACTTAAAAGTGGCCACACGGTATAATTCATAAAGGTTTTTCGGGCGGCAAGGTTTATGCTCCATTTGGTGGTGATGGGTAGCGTAATATTTGTAGCAGCGTAATAAAGGCCTAAGTCGGCTTCTGTTTTTAGCGAATCGGCAATTTTTTTAGAACTATTTACCTCAATTAACGATGCTAGCCTGCCCACTTGTGCTGCAGGTACACCTGTTTTATACAATTTAACTTCGTTTACCACCGCCGAATTAAAAACCGAAAACAAGCCCAATAAATGCGATGGGTTATAAATAATAGCATCATTTAAAAGGGTAAGGTTTTGCCCTGCCGAACCACCTCTAATATACATCCCCGAGTTTCCTTCGCCACCTTTACCTACGCCTGGCAAGGTTTGTATGGCTTTTATGGGGTCTATTTGTCCTAAAAATCTGGGTACTTTCTCCATATCTTGCTTGCCAAAAACGGTAACATTGGCATCGGTAGATAGTATTTTATTATTAAGCTGCGTTTGGGTTACGGCTACTTCGTTTATATGAATAAATGTGGGTTTTAAATACAGTTTTAAATTGGTTTCGCCTAGCACATTAACCGTTTGGTATAATGTATCGAAACCTAAACTGGAAAGCACAAAAATATAGTTTCCATTTTTTAAATACGTTTTAAAATAGCCATCTTTTAGCGTTGTGGTGGTGTTTTGTGTTTTAATTTCGATTTTAACTTTGGCAATTGGCTTGGTGCTTGTATCTTCAAAAACATAGCCACTAACTAAACTTTGGCTTTGTGCTACAAGGCTTACAATCAACAAAAAAAACAGCAAAAAAAGTTTTTTTACCGTAATACTTGTTGGCAATTTTTGCCATTTTAAATACTTATTTTGGTAGGATAAAGGGAAGTTTTGAATCAAAAAATAGGTATGTTTAAAATTGATTAAAAAAATTAGTTTCCAATAGCCAATTTATTATTTTATTGGGTTGATGTTGCTTGGTGCAAAATAATGAAAACATGTAGCTTTGCATAAAAATATGTAGTTTATTTAAAATCATATTTTTTTATCAAATCAACTTACGCATATTTGAATTTAATTTTATTTAAGTTTGATAAAAAAAATCGCCTCACCCCCTTACGTAAACCCACCCAAATTTAATGCCTACCTCCGAAAAAAATATTTTAGTAATTGATGATGAGGCTAAACTGCGTGGTTTACTATGCCGCATTTTAGCCTTAGAGGGTTACCAAGTTTTTGATGCCTCATCGGCCAAAGCCGGGTTAAAAATTTTAGAAACCGAAGATATACAGGTAGTTTTAAGCGACGTAAAACTGCCCGATATAAACGGAATTGAACTTACCGAAATCATAAAAACCAATTACCCACATATAGAAATTATAAACCTTACCGCCTACGGCACCATTGCCGATGGCGTAAAAGCCATACAAAAAGGCGCATTCGATTACATTACCAAAGGCGACGATAACGACAAAATAATACCCCTAGTAAGCAAAGCTATGGAAAAAGCCCTGTTGCAAAAACGGGTTAAAGAGCTAGAAAATAAAATAGCCCAAGGCTTTGGTTTTGATACCATTTTGGGCCGCTCGAGCGGGATTTTAGAAGCCATAAACCTAGCCCAAAAAGTTTGCCCCACCGATACCACCGTTTTATTATTGGGCGAAACCGGTACCGGGAAAGAAATTTTTGCCCAAGCCATACATTACCAAAGCAAGCGAAAACACAAAAATTTTGTAGCCGTAAATTGTAGTGCACTATCGAAAGATATTTTAGAAAGCGAACTTTTTGGCCACAAAGCTGGCGCATTTACAGGTGCGTTAAAAGATAAAAAAGGCCTGTTTGAAGAAGCCGACCAAGGCACCATTTTTTTAGACGAAATTGGCGAAATGGATACCGAACTGCAAGCAAAACTGCTACGGGTTTTAGAGGCTGGCACATTTATAAAAGTAGGTAGCACCCAAACCATAAAAGTAAATGTGCGGGTAATTGCCGCCACCAACCGCAATTTGCAACAGCAAACCAACGATGGTAAATTTAGGTTAGACCTTTTTTATAGGCTATCGGTTTTTGCCATTACCCTGCCATCGCTAAACCAACGCTTAGATGATATGGAAATTTTGGCCAAGCATTTTTTGGCTATTTTTGGTAATAAAGTAAATAAACACAATCTAGTTTTAACTCCCCAATTTATTGCACAACTTAAACAACACCAATGGAAAGGCAATGTACGAGAGCTAAAAAATGTATTAGAACGGGCTGTTATTTTAGCCGATACCCACCAAATAGAACCTCATTTACTGCCTTGGGAATTTAAAAATCCTAACCCATTAGATACAACCAATTGCCACGATTTACAAACCTTAGAAAAACACCACATTGCCAAAATAATGCAGTACACCAAAGGCAACAAAACCGAAGCCGCCAAATTGTTAAACATTGGCTTAACTACGTTGTATAGAAAGTTGGAGGAATATGGGATTTAAGGGTTTGGGGTTATAATGTAAGTTCCTTAGGTTTAATTTAACTTTTCCTCTCATTAGTAACACACCAAAAACTAAAATATTATTTATTGACGTATGTAGTTGACAAATAAACTTTTCTGTGGTTGTTGGCACACCAAACAAGGGGGTAAATAGTACAATTATGAAATCATCCACTACTTTGTAAACTATTCTATGTTATTGGTTTATCCTACGAGACCAACAACCACCGCCTTGGTGCGTGTCTTCACGCCCCAAATTAAACCCAACAATAAATATTCCCACTGTTTTAACCGTGAGCTAAAGTTAACCCCATAAACACCACCCCAAAACAACACCCCACCCTACCATTTTGGGGTACACACAATCCCATCAAAAAATCAAAAAATACTTTATTTACCTAAAATACAATTACTTAAAAACAATATCAAAACAAGGCATTGCAATTGCACACACCCTATAAATTAATTAAAATAAAATTTATATGGCAACAATCATCCTCTTATTAACTGGCGCAATATG
>RDXP01000082.1 GCA_004292865.1 Sphingobacteriales bacterium | reverse complement strand
AGAGAAAATTTTGCTCACAGATTTCACAGATGCACACAGATTTTTTTATACGCCCAAATTTGCCCAAAGCTACTTTTTGATTTGTCTTTGCACCACAATCTGCATGCGAAATTTCACTCTCTTGCATCTCCCCTTCGGGGAGACCGAGAGGGGAACGAGACCTAGAGGGGAAAAAGGGCAAGAATTTTTACACACGATAAATTTTAAAAATCCCACTAACTTTTTAATTTCCCTTTATACGTTTTCTTAAATTTCTCAAACCTTGGTAACGATACATTTTTAACATAAGGGTTGCCTGTATCGTGTTTTATATAATCTTGGTGATAATTTTCGGCTTTATAAAAAGCCTTTAGTTGTTGCAGTTCGGTAACCAATGGGTTTGTAAACCTTTGCGAACTACTTATTTCTTTAATGGCCTGCATAGCAATTTCTTTTTCGGCAGCAGTTTGATAAAACAAAACAGAGCGGTACGATGAGCCTCTATCAGGCCCTTGTTGGTCTTTAGTAGTAGGGTCGTGTGATGCAAAGAAAACGTTAAGTAGTTCTTTGTACGAAATTATTTGGGGGTCGTAGTACACCAAAACCGTTTCGGCATGTCCTGTGGTTTCGGTGTTTACCTTATCATAAGTGGGGTTTATGGTGCTGCCGCCCGCATAGCCCGAAACAACTTCTTTTACACCCACCACGGCCTCAAAAATATGTTCCGAACACCAAAAACAACCTTCGGCAAATGCGGCTACAGCTTGGCCTTTCGGCGGATTTAGGCTTAATTTTGCATCTTTTTGTGTGCTCGTTTGCCCATTGCCATTGCAGGCTAACAGTAGCAAGGATATAAAACTTAAATAAAAATAATGGATAAAATGGGTCATTGCATAATTTGGTTTAAAATAAGAATAACGTAATTTAGTACTATTTAATGCCTCTTTGTCCAAAAATACATCCCCCCTAGCACAATGGTTACAAAAAATACTTTTAGAAAAGTACTTTTTTTAGTATCTTGGGTTTCTGATTCAGCTATTTTTTCTTCGATTCTAACACTATTATTTGCTAAATTACTGGCTAAACTTAACTCATACCTAGCACTACTTTCATATTCTGTAATATCTTTAAAATATTCTGGTGCTTGGTCAGCGCTTACATGGTCGCTATAGTTTTCGTAATCCGTGTATAAATGTACTTGGTTTCCTGTATTGTAAAATCTGCTGTTTAGTGTGTATTTATTGCTTCTTAGGTGAACCTCGCTGGTAGCTACATTCCAATATTGTGGTAAATCAATTACTGTTTCTTCTCGGTATTTGGCAGGATAGACTAAAAAAAATGGCATATTTCTGTTTTTTTCTTTTGGTTTCACAATAATATCATTTATGATAACTGCCGAAAACGAAAATTTATTTACACCCTCTTTATCTAAAGTCCAAAAGTTGTTGATTGTATAATATTCGGTGGTGGTAAAAAGGCCACTTTTTTCATCATCTTTAAAAAAAAGGCTATCGGCTTTTATATCTTCATAATATGAGGCATAAAATTTTTGGTAATCGTTCATCAATTCAGCATTGCTCTTATTATTAAAACTACTACGCACCCTATCGGCCGCATTACCTTGATAGGTTGATACTACTTTTAAGTAACCCTTTCCTTCCATTGCGCCTACTTTAAAATAATTTTTAACCTGTTGCGAGTTAAAATTCGAAAAAAATATGCCTGTTAAATCGGTTGTATTCCCCGCCACTACTAGTCCTGTTTGAAAATCAGGATAATACAATTCTTTTACATCGCCTCGCTGATAGGCTATGGTAGGGTCGTACCAATAGGTATAATTGTCTAAAATAACCTTTACGGTAACATGGTTAAAATTTTTAGGCGAGGGCAAGTAGTCGTTTAATTTACTTTTTAACTCGGTATTAATTAAAACAGGTTGTGCGTTAATATGCATCGCATTTAACATTGTGCAAAGCAAATATGATTTCTCCTTACAATCGCCAAAACGTTGGGCAAAAACTATTGATGGGTGGGCAGGTTTATGCGAATTTACACCCATTTCTATACCCATATACCTGATTTCGTCTTGTACAAAGCGTAATGCGTATTTTAATTTTTCGCTTTTCTTTTTGTACGTGTTATCAATTTCTTTGATTTTTTTTCGCAATTCGGCCGATAACATTATATTGGTAGGAAACAATTCCATAGCCCAATCATTTACTTCTTTCCAGTTATTGTACTCGCTTATAAAAACTTCATAATAAGGGTTATACCACGATGGCGTATAATCTTGTAGCGTAAGTGGTACACTGTTTTTATTGCTCCATTCATATATTTTTTGGCCGTTTTTTGCGCTTATCCTAGCTTTTAAACTGGTATTCATGTTTTTAATATGCAGGTTTCGCTCGGGCGGAGAAATGATTTTGTAATATAAATTATAAAGTGGTGCCGAAAAATTAAGGCTTAAAATCTCCGTATATTTATTTTTAAAAATCGGATTAAAACCCGTTACAGTATAACTATATTCGATAATATCGCCAATGCGTACATCATCCAAAATTAAAAATGCGTTTGATGTACAATTGTAAATAAAATTATCAAGGTCGTTTTCTTGATGAATAACCTTAAACTTTGGTAGCACAAGGCGGTTAAGTAATTTTTGGTTTCTAATAATATGTAAGCTGTGTAAATTTAATCGCTCGTAACGAGGATCGTATAAAATCGAAACCTTTGAAGCGTTTTGCACCCCAGCTTGCGATAATATTTTTCTACTTAAATGTATATATTTACTTTGCGATGCCAAATCAACCTGAAATTGGTAGTCCATTTCAATATAACCATCCAAAGCCTCTCCATCTAATGTATTTGCCTTGTAATCAATTGGGATTTTGGTAATCCAAACAGGTTCTTTAGTTATTTTTGGCTTATCAGAAAACGCAAAAACAGCTTGTTGAATAAAAAAAATATAGGTTAAAAAAAGCGGGTAATAGTATAATTTCATAGGTCAAATTTTATGTAAATAATTATTTTGAAAGATAATAACTTAAATAATACGTATAAAGTAGAAAAGCGTTTTTTTTTCATAATAGGCATTGTTCTACGTTTTTGTTTCATCTAAATAAAAATACTTTAGCCATAAATCATTTTGACTTCAAAATCTGTTTTCTATTCGTTCAAACATTTGCATCCCACCAAATAAAATTGCATTTTTGCACCACTTATAGAGAAAGACGGAGGGATTAGACCCAAAGATGTCTTAGCAACCTGTAAACATTCAAGGTGCTAAATTCTATCCCAAAATATTGGGAACAGATAAGTGAAAGTCCTTAACCCCAAGAACCCGACTTTTTCGATATAAGCAAAACCATTACGATATGGTATTTTATAAAACCAAGCTCTAAAAAGTTTTGTTAAACCATCATCGCTGTAAAGCTTAAAAAATGAATATCAAACAAGAACTACAAAAACGTATTTTAATAATTGATGGTGCAATGGGCACTATGATACAACGTTACAATCTTAGCGAGGCCGATTTTAGAGGCGAACGTTTTAAAAATCACCCCAGCGATGTAAAAGGAAATAACGATTTATTAAACATTACCCGCCCCGATATTATTAAAGCCATACACTTAGAATATTTAGCGGCTGGGGCCGATATTATTGAAACCAACACTTTTAGTACCCAACGTATTTCGATGGCCGATTATGGGATGGAAGATTTATCGTACGAGTTAAGTTACGAAGGTGCTCGCATAGCCCGTGAGGCAGTGGACGAATACAATATACTAACCCCCAACCAAGCCCGTTTTGTAGCTGGTGCCGTGGGGCCAACCAACCGTACACTTTCTATTTCGCCCAACGTAAACGATCCTGGTTTTAGGGCTATCTCTTTCGAGGAGTTGGAAGAAGCCTATTACGAACAAGTGCGTGGCCTGGTAGATGGCGGTAGCGATGTGCTGATAATTGAAACCATTTTTGATACCTTAAATGCCAAAGCCGCCATTTTTGCTGTAAAACGTTACGAGCAGGAGTTGGCCTCGCAGCCCTTAAATCCCAACATAAAATTTAAAGGCGATATAATGATTTCGGGGACGATAACGGATGCTTCTGGCCGTACTTTATCCGGGCAAACCGTTGAAGCATTTTTAAACTCGATGCGCCACGGCGATTTACTTTCCATAGGTTTAAACTGTGCTTTAGGTGCAAAAGATATGCGCCCACATATTGAAGAACTGGCCGAAAAAGCCGATATGTTTGTTACCGCTTACCCTAATGCTGGCTTGCCCAACGAGTTTGGCGAGTACGACGAAACCGCCACCCAAACTGCCGACTTGGTGGACGATTTTATGGCCTCGGGCTTTATAAACGTAATAGGTGGTTGTTGTGGCACCACGCCTGCACACATTGCAGCCATCGCCGCTAAGGCAAAAAAATACCCGCCCCGCAAAATTGCACAACCCGAGCCTTTTATGCGTTTAAGCGGCCTAGAAGCCGTTACCATTACGCCCGAAACCATGTTTGTAAACATTGGCGAACGTACCAATGTTACAGGTTCGCCCAAGTTTGCCAAGCTAATTTTAAACGGAAACTTTGAGGAAGCTTTATCCGTTGCCCGCCAACAAGTTGAAGGTGGCGCACAAGTTATTGATGTAAATATGGACGAAGGTATGTTGGATTCGGAAGCCGCCATGACCAAGTTCTTGAACCTCATCGCCTCCGAACCTGATATTTCTAAACTGCCTATAATGGTAGATTCGAGCAAATGGACGGTAATAGAAGCTGGCCTAAAATGCTTGCAAGGGAAAGGGATTGTAAACTCCATATCGCTAAAAGAAGGCGAAGAAAAATTTAAAGAATACGCCCACAAAATAAAACAATATGGTGCCGCTGCGGTGGTAATGGCTTTTGACGAAACAGGTCAAGCCGATAACCTAGAACGAAGAAAAGAAATTTGCCAACGGTCGTACAATATTTTGGTTAACGAGGTTGGTTTTCCGCCGCAAGACATCATCTTCGACCCTAATATTTTAACCGTTGCCACGGGATTAGAAGAGCATAACAACTACGCTGTTGATTTTATTGATGCCACCAGGTGGATAAAACAAAATTTACCGTATGCAAAAGTGAGTGGTGGAGTGTCTAATATTTCGTTCTCATTCCGTGGAAACAACACAGTAAGGGAGGCAATGCACTCGGCATTTTTATACCACGCCATTAAAGCAGGTTTAGATATGGGCATTGTAAATGCTGGTATGCTAGAGGTTTACGAAGAAATACCGAAAGAACTGCTACAAAAAGTTGAAGATGTATTGCTAAACCGCCGCCCCGATGCTACCGAAATATTGGTGGACTACGCCGAAACCGTAAAAAATAAAGGCAAAGTAATTGTTAAAAACGAAGAATGGCGCAAAACATCGGTGCAGGATAGGCTTTCGCACTCCCTTATTAAAGGTATTATTGATTATTTGGATATTGATGTGGAGGAAGCCCGCCTACAATATGCCAAACCTATTGAAGTTATTGAAGGCCCGCTAATGGCTGGGATGAACATTGTGGGCGATTTATTTGGCGAAGGAAAAATGTTTTTACCTCAGGTGGTAAAATCGGCAAGGGTGATGAAAAAAGCCGTAGCCATTTTATTGCCTTATATTGAAGCCAGTAAAGAAGTGGGCAGCAACAGCAGCGCAGGCAAAATTTTAATGGCCACCGTAAAAGGCGATGTACACGATATTGGTAAAAATATTGTAGGCGTAGTATTGGCCTGCAACAATTTTGAAGTGATAGATATTGGCGTGATGGTACCTGCCGCCCGCATTTTAGAAGAAGCCCAAAAACACAATGTTGATATTATTGGCCTAAGTGGTTTAATTACTCCGTCGCTAGACGAAATGGTGCATTTTGCCAAAGAAATGGAACGTTTAAATATGGATATTCCGCTAATTATTGGTGGCGCAACTACCTCACGCATACACACCGCCGTAAAGGTAGACCCGCATTATAAAGGATCGGTAATACACGTTTTAGATGCCTCACGTAGTGTAGGTGTGTGTAGCAATTTGCTAAACACCGAAACAAAAACATCATACATTGAAGGTATAAAAGACGATTATCACCAAACCCGCGAAGCTTACAATGCCAAAAAAGTAGATAAAAAGTTTATGCCCATTGCGGTTGCCCGTAACAGCAATTTTAAAATTTCCTTTACTTCAACTCCCTCTCCTTCGGAGAGGGCTGGGGAGAGAATTGAGATGCCAAAAGCGCCCACATTTACCGGCACAAAGGTTTTAAATAATTTCCCTTTGGAGGATTTGGTACCGTATATAGATTGGAGTCCGTTTTTTCATACTTGGGAGTTACGAGGTACATACCCTAAAATATTTGAAGATAAATTTGTAGGTATTGAAGCCCAAAAGTTATTTGCCGATGCACAGGTATTGCTACAACAAATTGTGGATGAGAAATTGTTAACCGCAAAAGCGGTGTTCGGTTTTTGGCCTGCGAATAGTGTGGGGGATGATATTGTCCTCTCTGTCCTCTCCGAAGGAGAGGGGGTTGGTGAGGTGGTGATACATACACTCCGCCAACAGGCCGAAAAACCAAAAGACGAACCTTATTACGCTTTGGCGGATTTTATTGCGCCTAAAAGTACAGGTATTCAAGATTATTTTGGTGGCTTTGCCGTTACAACAGGTATTGGTTGCGACGAAATGGTAGCCAAATTTGAAGCCGACCACGATGATTATAACAGCATAATGGCCAAAGCCTTAGCCGATAGATTAGCCGAAGCCTTTGCCGAAAAACTACACGAACTGGTACGTAAAGAATATTGGGGCTACGCCACCAACGAAATTTTAAATTCCGACGACCTTATTAAAGAAAAATACCAAGGCATACGCCCAGCACCAGGTTACCCTGCCTGCCCCGACCATACCGAAAAAGAAACCCTTTTTAACCTACTAAACGCCGAAGCCGAAATAGGTTTAAAACTCACCGAAAGTTTTGCCATGTACCCCACAGCAGCTGTAAGCGGCTTTTATATGGCTCACCCGCAGTCTCGCTACTTTGGTTTAGGTAAAATAGATAAAGACCAAGTGATTGATTATGCTAACAGAAAAGGGATGGATGTGGAAGTTGCGGAGCGATGGCTGGGGCCGAATTTGGGGTATTAGAGATTTAATATCCCAAATTTAAAAATCATCTAAAAACGCAATTTTAAAATATTCTTTTTCTTGATATAACTTTTGAATTTCACTATGAAATTTACCCTGACCCATTACTTGATGCAGATAGAAATGTTTATTTTGAAGGGTTAACTACCAAAAATGATTCTTTCGAACCGTTAGATTTTTTAGGAAGTGAATTTGCCTGCACTGATTTGCAATATTTTGAAAATGGAAAATTTGTAAGTCTATGAAAAGAATAAATTGGACTCGGGAAGAATTAATTGTTGCATTGAATTTGTATCTAAAATTGCCTTTTGGAAAAATGCATTCCAGAACATCAGAGGTGATTCACCTCGCAAATATTAGTGATAGAACGCCAAGTTTAATTGCTATGCGTTTGGTAAATTTTGCGAGAATTGATCCTTATCATCAAAATAGAGGTACAGGAGGTACAATTTTTTAAAAATGACAGTAAAACAAAAGAGAATGAAATAGAAATAACTCTTGAAGTAGTTCAAAAAATAGTTCAATGGGATATGAGAAATAAGAGACTAGGTGTAAACAAATATAAATTTATGGTAAACTTAGTTGAAGGCAAAATATTATTATCAGACAAAAACAAATATCTTGCAAAACTAAATCTGCAAGCAATTGAAAAATATGGGTTTAAATAAATATTTATAATTAATAATTACAAAATTAAACCACCAATTATAATATCCACATTAAATCCTAAACATGATAATGCTCAATTCATAAATATATTGTAACCCTTAGCTGTAAAAAACCCTAAACCCTTTATATAAAAAATCAAAATTTAATAAGCATTTTTACAGCAATGCCATTATTAATTTACAGCCCTATTATTAACCCACGTAAAACCTATATTCTTAACCATATTTTGGTTGATATTTTAGGTATTGAATATACTTTTACCAGTAACAAAGAGGCATTTATACAATATACCGAAGCCAAGTTAAATTATGCCCCTTTCCCTTTCGGGGATGAATTGCACCTAGCCCAGCATCCTTTTATAGATGAAAAAACGATACAAATACAACACCCTACTTTTGTAAATTACGAAAATTATAATGTGCCTTTTGCCCTAAAAAATCCCTTATTTCCTTTCGATATTTTTTCGGCAAGTTTTTATTTACTAAGCCGTTACGAAGAATATTTGCCCAATACAAAAGATAGCCACAATCGTTACCAAGCCACTAATAGCATGGCATTTACGCATGGGTTTTTACATAAGCCCGTAATTGATAATTGGGCTTTTTCCCTTTTAGCCAAGCTAAAACAACGGTATCCCAACTTAAAATCAACAGCCCGAAAATTTACGTTTATACCCACTATTGATGTGGATAATCCTTATTATCTTAAAACCGAAACTTTTTTGAGGAAGTATGTAAAAATT
>RDXP01000081.1 GCA_004292865.1 Sphingobacteriales bacterium | reverse complement strand
TAGTTACTAACTACTAATATTGTTCTTTTTGGTTCGGGAAATTGCCTGCTTTTACATCTTTTACGTAATAGCCCACGGCCTTATTAATTTCGTCGAACATGTTTAGGTATTGGCGCAAAAAGCGGGGTGTAAAACCTTTGGTTAAGCCAATCATATCGTTAATTACCAGTACTTGGCCATCGCAGGCATTGCCTGCACCAATACCAATAGTAGGGATATGCACCGATGATGTAGCTTCGGCAGCCAACGTGGCGGGTATTTTTTCGAGCACTACGGCAAAGCATCCCACTGTTTCCAAAATTTTTATATCGTTTTTAAGTTTATCTGCTTCGGCTTGTTCTTTTGCCCTTACAGTATAGGTGCCAAATTTATAAATAGATTGTGGGGTTAGGCCTAAATGCCCCATTACGGGTATGCCAGCCGCCACAATACGCTCTACCGATTCGGCAATTTCTTTACCTCCTTCGAGTTTTACGGCATGTGCGCCCGATTCTTTCATCATCCTTATGGCCGAATTTAATGCTTCTTTGGAGTTGCCTTGGTACGAACCAAAAGGTAAATCGACCACTACCAACGCTCTTTTTGTACCCCTTACTACCGAGTTGGCGTGGTAAATCATTTGGTCGAGGGTGATGGGCAAAGTGGTTTCGTAACCCGCCATTACCATCGATGCCGAATCGCCTACCAATAACACATCTATACCGCCACTATCTACAACGGTAGCCATAGAGTAATCGTAAGCGGTAAGCATCGCTATTTTTTCGCCACTATTTTTCATCTCTTGTAAAGTGTGCGTAGTTACTCTTTTAATTTCTTTGTTTACCTGCATGGGTTTAAATTATATGGCAGTGCAAATCTATAAAAATGAAAATGCTTTTGTATCAAAAAAGATACATCTACGCCGAGTTATGATAAATAAAAATTTTGTTTTTGGGAAATGTATGTAAAAAACACATGTTTTTTTAAGTCTAGGGCTGACAAAACAAAGCGTTATTTAATTTAAAAGTCTAAAAATTATAGCCCATAAAAACCGAGAAAACCCTGTTTCTACCATCTCTTATAAGTGGAAGTTTGCTGGCTTTTGTTAAACCCAAGCCATAGTTTATGCCTAAGCTAATGCCATATTTAAGTTTATAATCGGCTAAAAAGTTAAAGCCAAAATCGATAGGTTTAATTATTGATATATCATCATTACCAATTGGTATATCGCTTTTAATGGTAGTGTTGGGATTGATTTCTGGCTGAAATGCTCTTATATTAGAAGGTTTAATAATAGATTTTGCAGCTAAGGCATAAGCCAAATAAGGGCCAGCACCCAAACATAGTTTTTTATAGTTAAATAAAAGGTTTAGAGGCAATTCTAAATAGGTTATTCGATATCTAAATTTTTCTACTCCTGTTCCTATTTCTTCGTTTACATCACCTCTAAAATTAATACTTACTTGCATTTTAGTTCCCTTTTGGCTAATACCTAAGCCAGATTGTAGAGACAATGATGGAGTTATTTTGGCATTTGCTAAAGCACTAAAATTATATCCAACAAAATTTTTATATTCGGTATCGTCGTTTATAATAAATATTTTAGGTTCGGTAAATTGGTAATTGGCTAAGTTAATACCTCCTTTAAGCATAAATGAAAATTTTTTATCGGGAGTTTGTGCTATTACATTGCAAGCACATACAGTAAGCAGTAAAATAGAGTACAGTTTTTTCATAAAATATATTTAGACCCAAAATAAACAAATCTTTTTAGATTGATAATTTTTTTACCAATTTCACTTTTATATAATTAGAGAAATGTGTGTTTTATTCACATTTCTCCAAATTAAACCCTATAAAAAAGCAGCGCACAAAACACTGATAAACAAACATTAAATTACGGAGTTAAAAAACACTTCAGGTGCTGGCTGCCCAAAGCCCCATTGCCCGAGGCTCGCTGCCCGATTTTCCAAAGCTAAAAAACATTCCCGCCCCACACAAAACCAGCAAATTCGCTAGCGGCATAATTACGGCCAATTAAAAAATGTTTGTCAATGCCAATAGCTAACGCTCTTTTTTCGAGGGTTTGCTTATCTTGGGGTATAGGCGTTTCTTTAACTTCAATGGCGGTGTTGCCATTTAAAATAAAATCAATTTCTTGCCCTGTTTTTTTCTGGTAATATTGTATAGTACCTTCGTTTTTAAGCTGTATGGCAATAGCGTTTTCGAAAACTTGCCCGCTTGATAACTGCCCCGCAGCCAATACGTTTAGCAAGCCAGTATCGGCAAAATAGAGTTTGGCTTGTTGCGAAATTTCTTTATCAATATTTTTTGTAAAAGGCGTAGCTTGGTAAATTAGGTATGTATGTTCTAACAACTGTATGTATGTAGCTAATTTTTGGCGGTTAATACCCGTTACGCTGCTAATTTTGGTATAGTCTATTTTATTACCTGTACGTGATGCCAGTAGCTTTACCAATTTGTACAAATCTTCACTAACCGAATAATCGGCCAATAGTTTTACATCCATTTCTATGTACGAATTAATAATATCTTTTAGCAAAGCTATTTTATCGTTTTCGTTGGTTTCTAACACCACCTCGGGGAAACCACCAAATTTAATATACTCGTTATAGGCTTCTTTAAATTTGTTGTACCAAGTTTTATTAAATGGTTGCATAGCATATTTACTAAAATTTGCTACACCTAGGTTTTTGAATTCTAAAAACTCTTTAAAACTTAGCGGATACATCTCAAAAACCCGTTTACGGCCAGCCAAACTTTCGGAAAACTGGTTTTTCATATAATACGAGCTTGAGCCAGTAACCATAAATTTTATGGCGTAGGTATCGTACAAATATTTTATTAAACTGGGTAAGTTTTCTATCAATTGTATTTCGTCTAATGCAATAAGACAGGGTTTATTAAAATCTAACCCCATTAAAGTCAATTCGTCTTTTATGGCTTCGTAGTTATTGCCATTAAATAATACCCTAATTTCTATACGTTCGCAATCTAAATAAATATAATTGCTGTGGCCAAGCTGCTGCAAAACATATTTTACGGCTGTGCTTTTACCCACACGGCGCATACCGGTAACCACCGTAACTTGCTTTTTTTTAGTGTGTTGTACTAATTCTGTATAAATATCTCTCAAAAACATAGAACAAACATAATCAAATAGTATTACTTTTTGAAATTATTTTCATCAAAAAGTAATACTATTTGATATTTATTTCATCAGAAAGTACTTTATTTTCATATAATTTTCATCAATAAGTATAACTAATTGAAATTATTTTTATCAAAAAGTAATACTATTTGATATTTATTTCATCATAAAGTAATACTATTTGATTTACACACAATGCTTGACCTTTTGTTTAAAAAAACAATTCTCAAAATAACAGCAAACAAAAAAATTACTGCAAACGTTTTTTAATTTTGATTTTGCTATTTTAGCAACGAAAGGCAAAACGCATTAAAGCATACATGGACGACCACAATTACCAAAACGAAGAAATTTTACATAACATTACGCCCATTAGCGGTTTATACGAAAACTGGTTTTTAGATTATGCATCTTACGTAATTTTAGACCGAGCCGTACCGCATATAAATGATGGTTTAAAGCCTGTACAACGCCGTATTTTACATTCGTTGAAGGAAATGGACGATGGCCGTTTTAACAAAGCCGCCAACGTAATTGGTAACACCATGAAGTATCACCCACACGGCGATGCTTCTATTGGCGATGCGATGGTGCAAATAGGCCAAAAAAATTTACTGCTAGATATACAAGGTAACTGGGGCGACCCAATAACTGGCGACTCGGCGGCAGCACCCCGATATATTGAAGCCCGCTTATCTAAATTTGCCTTAGATGTAGTTTTTAATGCCGATACTACCGAATGGCAATCATCGTACGATGGTAGAAACAAGGAGCCTATTACGCTGCCCGTAAAGTTTCCGCTACTGTTGGCGCAAGGTGCCGAGGGTATTGCCGTTGGCCTGGCTACCAAGGTTATGCCCCACAATTTTATAGAATTAATTGATGCTTCAATTGAAATATTAAAGGGAAATATGCCCAATATAATGCCCGATTTTTTAACGGGTGGCATGGCCGATTTTTCGAATTATAACGAAGGCCAGCGTGGTGGGCGCATTAGGGTGCGGGCAAAAATTGCCGAATTAGATAAAAAAACACTGGTAATTACCGAAATTCCGTTTAGCACCACCACCCTAAATTTAATAGATAGCATTATTGCCGCCAACGATAAAGGCAAAATAAAAATTAAAAAAATTGAAGATAACACGGCCAAAGATGTAGAAATTGTAGTGCATTTGGCACCCGGTATTTCGCCCGATGTTACCATTGATGCCCTGTTTGCTTTTACGGCTTGCGAGCTTTCGATATCGCCCAATACCTGCATTATTAAAGACGATAAGCCACAATTTTTAAGTGTAAACGATATTTTGGTACAAAGTACCAATTATACCAAGCACCTTTTAAAGCGAGAGCTGGAAATAAAACTGAACGATTTACAGGAACGTATTTTTTTTAGTTCGTTGCTTAAAATATTTATTGGCGAGGGGATGTATAAAAACACGGCCTACGAAAATAGTACCAATTTTGACGAAGTTTTGTTGGTTTTGCACCAATTGTTTGCCCCTTTTAAACCATCGCTTTACCGAGAAATTTTACCCGAAGATTTTAAAAAGCTGATAGATAAACCTATGAGCAGCATTACCCGTTTTGATGTTAAAAAAGCCGACGAGCAAATGGCGGCCTTAGAAAAAGAAATTAAAACGGTAAAAAACCACCTGAAAAATTTAACCGATTTTGCCATCGATTATTTTTTACGCCTAAAAGAAAAATATGGCAAAGGCCGAGAACGTAAAACCGAAATTAGGGCGTTTGATAAGGTTGAAGCCGCACAAGTGGCTTTGGCAAACACCAAATTTTACGTTAACCGAGTGGATGGTTTTATAGGTGCAGGCTTAAAAAAGGATGAGTTTGTTTTCGATTGCTCGGATATGGACGATATTATTGTGTTTAAAGAAGATGGCAACTGCGTGGTTACCAAAGTGCAAGAAAAAACTTTTGTAGGCAAAGGCATTTTACACGTAGGCGTTTTTAAAAAGAATGATGAACGCACCATTTACAATATGGTTTACCGCGATGGCACATCGGGTACGGCATACATAAAACGATTTGCCGCTGGGGGCGTTACCCGCGATAAAGAATATTGCCTTACCAAAGGCACAAAAGGCAGTAAAGTGCTGTATTTTAGTGCCAACCCCAATGGCGAAGCCGAAGTTATTAACATAAGTTTAAAACCTATGGCTAAACTTAAAAAGCTGTTTTTTGATACCGATTTCTCGGAAACGGTTATAAAAGGGCGATCGTCGTTTGGTAATATTTTAACCAAATATCCCATCAAAAAAATAATTTTAAAAAGTAAGGGTATTTCAACTTTGGCAGGCCGTAAAATCTGGTTTGATGAAACCACCAAACGCCTTAACGAAAATAGCCACGGCCGCTACCTAGGCGAGTTTAAAGCCGAAGACAAAATACTATGTGTATTTAACGATGGCAGTTACCAACTTTGCAGCTTTGATTTAACCAACCATTTTGATGATAAAATGGCAAGGATAGAAAAATATAATCCCGATGCTATTTACAGCGTGGTGCATTACGAAGGCAAGCTTAAAAACTATTTTGTAAAACGATTTAAGTTTGATGACTTAGCCATAGGCAAACGCAGCGGTTTTATTAGTGAAGAAAACGGCTCGAAACTCATCATCATCACCAATGCCTTAACGGCGATTGTTAAAGTAGAACTGCTAAAAGGGAAATCGCAATTGTACGAAGAAACCGAACTAGATATTTCTACCTTAATAGATGTGAAAGGGCTAAAAGCCAATGGAAATAGATTAAGTGTACACGATGTGCAAAAAGTAGAGTTGATGAGTAGTGAGTTGGAAGTGGCGAGTAGTGAGTTAGAAGTGGAGAATGGAGAGTTGGAAATGGAAAGTGGTGAGGAAGTTGCAAAGAGTAGCGATGCGTTAGATTTACCCTTTGAAAAACCAGCCGATATTGAAGAAAAACCCGCTAAAAAAATAGACTTCGAAATTACCAATTTAGATAAGTTGGATATGGATAGTAAAGGGCAGTTGGGTTTGTTTTAAAAAATAAAACGGCTTATCTTGAAAAGTAAGATAAAAATACCCTAATCGTTAAAGGCCTGCATATCAATTAATCGTTTATACACGCCGTTGTGGTTTAATAGTTCTAAATGGTTGCCTTGTTCAACCACTTGGCCAGCATCTAACACGATAATATTATCGGCGTTTTGTATGGTGCTTAGGCGGTGGGCTATTACTAAGGTGGTGCGGTTTTTCATTAAGTTGTTTAAGGCATCTTGCACCAATTTTTCCGATTCGGTATCCAGGGCCGATGTGGCTTCATCTAACAGCATAATAGGTGGGTTGGCCAATACTGCCCTTGCAATATTGATGCGTTGTTTTTGCCCGCCCGATAGTTTTATACCACGGTCGCCAATGTTGGTTTGGTAGCCGTTTTCGGTTTGTAAAATAAAATTGTGGGCATTGGCAATTTTTGCAGCAGCTTCCACCTCTTGTTGTGTTGCGCTGGGTTTGCTAAAGGCAATGTTGTTAAAAATGGTATCGTTAAACAAAATAGATTCTTGGTTTACCACACCCATTAATGCCCGTAACGAGTTTGTTTTTAACGATTTTATATCCTGCCCATCAATGAATATATTGCCCGATTGTGCTTCTATAAACCTAGGTATTAAGTCCATTAAAGTTGATTTTCCGCCACCCGAAGGGCCCACCAAAGCTATATTTTTACCTTTTGCGATGGTTAAATCAACATTTTTAAGTATCTCTTTCTCCGCATAAGCGAAACAAACTTTTTCCAATCTTATTTCGGTTTTAAAATCGGGGATAGCAAGGGCATTTGGCGCATCCACAATGGCTGGTTTTTCATCTATAAGTTGTAACACCCGCTCGCCGGCGGCTATGCCCGAGTGTATGTTACTAAACGAATCGGAAATGGCTTTTGCTGGCCGCATTACCTGCGAAAATAGGGCAATGTAGGATATAAAAGAGGCGGCATCTAAATCAGATTGTTTAGAAATAATTAACGAACCGCCATACAACACAATGGCCGAAACCATTGCTACGCCCATAAATTCGGATACGGGCGATGCTAACTGCTGCCGCTTGGCCATTGATTTTGATATTTTAGAATAGCGTACGTTTTCGTTATCAAACTTTTGTTTAATAAAATCAACGGCATTAAAAGCTTTAATAATTTTTATACCCGAAAGGGCCTCATCTAAATTACTAATCATATTGCTATACGATTTTTGGGATTCTTGAGCTTGGGCTTTTAACCTTTTTACTATCCTTGAAATTACAAAAGCCGAAACAGGAATAACTAATATAGAAAAAAGCGTAAGCTTAACCGAGATTACAAAAAGAAATACAATGTAAGCAATTAACTGTAAGGGCTCTTTAAAAATAACCTGTAAAGTACCCGTTACCGAAAACTGTACCACTTGTACATCAGCCGATATTTTAGAAATAATATCGCCTTTACGTTCGTTGCTAAAATAACCTAAATGCAAATCCATTACGTTATTAAAAACCGATTTTCTTAAATTTAGCAAGGTATGTATTCGTAGGTTTTCCATAACCCGCTGTGATAGATAACGAAATATATTGCCTAAAAAAACGGATATAACGATAATCGAACAAACAAATTTTAAAGCACCAGAAGCCCCGTACTTTACATTAGCTAGGTAAGCGTAATAATTAAAGGTTTTAATAAGGTTTAACCAATTTTCGGGCTTGGCAATTGCCTCACCTGTTGGGCTGTTAGCAAAAAGGGTAGTTAGCAATGGTGCTAGCAAAGCCAAATTTAGCGTACTAAATATTACCCCAAAAATGGTAAATATAATATAAGGTATAGCAAATTTTTCGATAGGCTTGGCAAATGATAAAAGACGAAAATAGGTTTTCATTAAACGAGGTTAAAAAGCAAATTTATAAATAATGGAGAGGGAAATGGTATAAATAGAAATATTTTTGATTTTTAGTGGGTAGTAGGTAGTGGTAAAGTTTCGCAACGTAAAGCTGGAAAGCCCGTTGCTGGAAGCCCAAAAGTCTGCTAAAAGTTGATTTTGTTAGGATAGAAAACAGTATTTCTATTTACCCGAAAAGGAATTATTGAATTTATAGAACCCTTTTTAAGCTAAAAATGTTTTATTTACCTTTATTTTAATAAATATTGTATTTTGGGATATGGCAACATTAAACCTGAAATTATACGACATTGCTAGACTAAAGCTTAATTTAACAGAAGCTGATGCTAAAGAGTTTGCGTTAGCAATAGATGAGTAACTTCCAAATCTCATTAACCTTGTAATTATGGACAATAACAGCAAACTTCGTGAGGATTGCTATGAATAAAACAAATATATTTTCATTTATTTTATGCAACCGCTTTATGGTTGTTAACGTAAGGTTTCTTACTATTTACAACAGCCACCACC
>RDXP01000080.1 GCA_004292865.1 Sphingobacteriales bacterium | reverse complement strand
TGTACCGAAGCCGTTATAAATGAAGCTATTAAATACAATTGTAACTTAATAATTGCCCATCACCCTATTGTATTTAAAGGCTTAAAAACCTTTACAGGCAAAACCTATGTGGAACGGGTAATTATAAAAGCCATACAAAACAATATTGCCATTTACGCTATACACACCAATTTAGATAATGTACTATACGGCGTTAACGGTAAAATTGCGCAAAAGCTAGGCTTGGTAAACTGCAAAATTTTAGCTCCTAAAACCAGCATCCTAAACAAGCTAATTACCTATTCACCTTTGGCTTATGCCGATAAAGTAAGGCAAGCACTTTTTGCAGCAGGGGCAGGCAATATGGGTAATTATAGCGAAACAAGTTTTAATAGCCAGGGCACTGGCACATTTAAAGGCAACGATAATTCGCAAGCTTTTGTAGGGAAAAAAAATACACAGCACCACGAAGCCGAAATTAAAATTGAAGTGATTTTTGAAGCACACCTAGCCACACCTATTTTAAAGGCTTTACGCCAATATCACCCTTACGAAGAAATAGCTTACGATATAATTACGCTAAACAATGCACACCAGCAAGTAGGTTCGGGCTTAATAGGCGAACTGGCCGAGGAAATTGACGAACATGAATTTTTACAGCACCTAAAAAAAACCATGCAGGTAAGCGTAATTAGGCATACCCAATTATTAGATAAAAAAATAAAAACGGTAGGCCTATGTGGTGGCTCGGGAAGTTTTTTGCTAGGTAATGCGGTGGGCGCTGGGGCGGATATTTTTATATCGGCCGATTTTAAATACCACGAGTTTTTTGATGCCGATAATAAGATTTTGATTGCCGATATTGGCCATTACGAAAGCGAACAATTTACACAAGAATTGTTAATAGAAATAATTACAAAAAAATTCCCTACTTTTGCAATCCGTTTAACAGAAAATAATACAAACCCCATAAAATACTTGGCTTAATGGAACAAACAGTAGAACAAAAACTCGAAGCTTTATATCGCCTGCAAAGCATACACACACAGGTAGATAAAATAAGACAAACACGTGGCGAATTGCCTATGGAAGTTGCCGATTTGGAAGACGATGTAGCTGGCTTAGAAACCCGTATCCAAAAAATAAAAACCGAGCTGGATGATTTTGAAGATGCTGTTGTGATGCGTAAAAACACCATTAAAGAATCGCAGGCTTTAACTAAAAAATACGAAACGCAGCAAAACAACGTAAAAAACAACCGCGAATTTGATGCCTTAGCCAAAGAAATTGAAATACAAGGCCTTGAGGTAATGGTATGCGAAAAAAAAATAAAAGAGCTACAATACGAGATTACCCTAAAAACCGATGTATATGAAAAAGCCTTGGTAAATATAGAGGAACGTAAAAAAGACCTTGAAGTAAAACAAGTAGAACTAGATAACCTAACCTCCGAAACCGAAAAAGAAGAGGAAGTATTATTGGCCGAAGCCGAAACTGCCAAACTGGCTATCGAAGAACGATTATTGGTTGCCTACAACCGTTTAAGAGGAAACTTTAAAAACGGCTTGGCTGTGGTAACTATTTCTAGAGATTCATGCTCGGGGTGTTTTAACCAAATACCACCACAAAGGCAATCGGATATTCGCCAACGCAAAAAAATAATTGTATGTGAGCACTGTGGCCGTATATTGGTTGATGAAACCATAGCACAAGTAGAAAACCCCGAATTGGTATAAAACCTTAAAAACCTATATTTTAAAGCATTCTGAACCTTTCAGAATGCTTTTTGTTTTAAATAAAAATGCAATAATTATTGTTTATTTGCGCTTATATCTGTTCAGGAAAATTTACCCTATGCTCAAAAAAATAATTCCGTTTTTGCTATTGCTTGTAGTAGGCTTTAACATACAAGCACAAGCCCATTTTGATTTTAATGCCAATTGTATAAAAGCCTACCAAGCCATTTTACAACTAAAGCTAAACGAAGCCAAGCAACTAATAAACAAAGAAAAACAACAAAATCCCGATAACGGCATCCCTATATTGCTGGATAATTATGTTGATTATTTTACCATACTTACCACCGAAAGTAAAACAGATTACGAACGATTAAAAGGAAACCGCAGCATTAGGTTAAATATATTAGAGGAACAAAGCGAAAACTCGCCCTATTATTTATTTGCACAGGCCGAAATAAATATCCAGTGGGCATTGCTAAAAGGTAAGTTTCAAGATTATTTTTCGGCAGCCTTAGATATTAACCGAGCCGATGGTTTGCTAAATAAAAACGCCCAAAAATACCCCAATTTTTTACCCAATAAAAAAAGTATTGCCTTAATTAACATAGTATTAGGTGCAGTACCATCTAATTTAAAAGGTATTTTAAAAACAGTAGGTTTATATGGGAATATACAAAGTGGCGTAAAAGATTTAGAACAGCTTATGGCTATTTTACCTAAATCAGGCTACGCATTTTACCGCGATGAAGTGATATTTTTTTACGCTTTTGCCGAAACCGAAGCAGTAAAAAACAAAAACAATCATCCCAAAATAATGAACTACCTAACCGCTTTAAACAACGCCAGTTTACTTAAAAGCTATTTGCAGGGTTACGTTTCGGCCAAAAATTTTAAAAACGACGACGCCCTCAATTATTTGTTAAACAGGCCACAAGGCAATCAATACAATAATTTTGCAGCTATTGATTATATGATAGGTAACGCCAAATTAAATAAGCTAGATACCGATGCCAACCCTTACTTGCTAAAATATATTAAAGAATACCGTGGCCTAAATTTTATTAAAGATGCTTACCTAAAGCTGGCTTATTATTACCTGCTTAAAGGCGAAACGGCAAACTATCAATCGTATATAAAACAAGTGCGTAGCCAAGGCAATATACTTATCGAAAAAGATAAACAGGCCTTGCGTGAAGCCAATGATGCCACACCTAATATTGATTTATTAAAAGCCCGCTTATTATTTGATGGCGGATATTACAACAAAGCATTGTTGCAGCTTAAAGATAAAAATGTTGATAGCTTTACAATAGCCCGCGATAAAATTGAGTTTTACTACCGCTTGGGGCGTATTTACGATGAAAGTGATAAAGATAACGATGCGCTTATGTACTACCAAAAAGCCATTAATATAGGCAAAAACACCACCTATTATTATGCTGCAAATGCCGCCTTGTTTATGGGTTTAATTTACGAAACTAAAAACGATAAAACCAAAGCCAAGCTGTTTTACAACCAAGCCATTGCTATGAAACACCACGAATACCAAAACAGTATCGAAAGTAAAGCCAAAGAAGGGTTAAAACGTGTAGAATAATTATTGAGCGTTGTTTTTGTAAAATTACTGCTTTGTGCCTCTATCTAATCGGTCGTTAATGGTATTTCCTAATCCTTTATTGGGTAGTTTTTCGGCAATAATTATATCCAAACCTAAATTATCTAAACGGTGCAAGGCAGCATATAAGTTACTGGCGGCTTCGGCCAAATTACCTTTTTTAGATAATATTTCTTGATATGGTAAATCATAAGCCATTTTGTTTGTAAACAGTAACAAGCCTATTTTTAAATTGCTGTAATTAGAAATTATATCGTTTATGCTATCGGTAACTATTAATTTAGTGTGTGGTGCATAATGCTTACTAAGCATACCAGGGGCATTAGGTTCGGTATTATTATGCGTTGATGTACCAATTTTACCCACCACATTTTCAATATCTTCTATGGCAATAGCACCTAAACGGTATATAATTGGCTTTCCGTTTTCGAAACCTATAATGGTAGATTCTACCCCACTTTGGCATACACCGCCATCTAAAATTAATGGTACATTTGTTTTAAACCCAGCCAAAACATGTGCGGCACAGGTAGGGCTTAATTGCCCAAAAAGGTTTGCACTGGGTGCTGCCAACGGAAAATCTAACTGGTTTAATAAAGTTAAAGTAATAGGATGATTGGGCATGCGAACAGCAACCGTATTTTTGCCTCCAGTTATTAGCAATGGAACGTTTGGGTGTTTATTTAATACCAAAGTAAGTGGCCCAGGCCAAAAAACAGAAGCCAATTTATAAGCCATTTCGGGTATGTTAATGGCTACATCAGCCAATTTTTGTAATGACGAAATATGTACAATTAAAGGATTAAAAAACGGCCTTTGCTTAATTTCAAAAATACTTTTTATGGCTTTTTCGCTATAAATATTGCCAGCTAAGCCATAAACAGTTTCGGTAGGTATAGCAACAATGCCATTATTATTTAGCACTTTAATAGCTTCGGGTATGTGTTGGGTTATCAATTTTATTTTATTTTACTTTAATTATCAAATTTTAAAATTAGTGTTATATATTGTGTAATAAAAAAAATAAAACACTTTGTGTTATATAACAGTTTTATATGATTAAGATTTCGGCGGTTAGCTATACCAATACCCTTCCTTTTATTTATGGTTTAACACATTCGGATATTAAAACCGAAATAAATTTAAGTTTAGATGTGCCAGCGGTATGTGCCCAAAAACTAATTGATAATGAAGTGGATGTAGGCTTAATTCCTGTAGCGGCAATGGTGGCTTTGCCACAAGCGCACATCGTTTCGGATTATTGTATTGGTGCCCATGGAGCCGTAAATTCGGTATTTATTTTTAGTAATTGCCCTATTGGGGATGTTACACATTTACAGCTTGATGCCGAGTCTAAAACATCTAACCAATTGGCTTTGGTATTAATGAAGTATTACTGGAAAATTAACCCACAATTGGTTTTAAACGCTAGTAATTACGCACAATCGGCGCAAGCCAAAACCGCCTTTGTGCAAATAGGCGACCGTACTTTTGGCCAGCAAAACCACTTTGCATATACCTATGATTTGGCCGCCGAATGGAAAACTTTTACAGGTTTACCCTTTGTATTTGCCCTTTGGGTAAGCAATAAAAAATTAAACGATGACTTTATAAAAAAACTAAACACCGCTTTTAAATTAGGTTTAGATAACCGAGCCGAGGTAATTAAACACATTAAAAAAATCCCGAATTTTGATGTATCAGATTATTTGTACCATAAAATTGATTACCGTTTAGATGATTTAAAAATGCAGGCTTTGGAGCGGTTTAATCAATACATTGTTTCTTAAAACATTATACGTAAAAATCCGATTATTGAAGCTATATTAAATACATTAATAATCGAAAATTAAAATAAATAGCGTTTTAAATAAAGGAGAATATTAGTTTAGCACTTTGAAACAAAAAATCAGATAAAATAATGACTGTTGATGTACTATTAGGCCTCCAATGGGGCGATGAAGGAAAAGGGAAAATTGTTGATGTACTGGCTCCTAAATACGATTTAATTGCCCGCTTTCAGGGTGGCCCCAATGCTGGGCATACTTTAGAGTTTGATGGTAAAAAATTTGTGTTAAACACCATACCATCAGGTATTTTTGAAGATAATACCATGAACCTAATTGGTAACGGCGTAGTAATAGACCCTATTATTTTAAAAAAAGAAATTGATAAATTAAAATTGGCTGGCGTTGATTTGCTTGCCAAAAAAAACTTACTAATAGCCCGCAAAGCACATTTAATATTACCTACGCACCAGTTGCTAGACGCATCGTCCGAAAAGAAAATGGGCGACAGCAAAATAGGCTCCACCCTTAAAGGCATTGGGCCAACCTATATGGATAAAACAGGGCGTAATGGCTTGCGTGTGGGCGATATACACTTACCTGATTTTAAAAATAAGTATAATAAACTGGTTGATAAACATAAAGCTATACTTTCTAATTATGGCGATATAGAAGATTTTAGCGAGCGTGAAGCAGCATTTTTTGATGCTTTAGAGCTGTTAAAACAATTTGAGTTTGTAGATAGCGAGCACACGGTAAACCAGTATTTAAAAAACGGAAAATCGGTATTGGCCGAAGGCGCACAAGGTACCATGTTAGATATTGATTTTGGCTCGTACCCATTTGTAACCTCATCAAACACCACAACAGCAGGTGCCTGTACCGGATTAGGCATTGCGCCCAACAAAATTGGCGAAGTTATAGGTATTTTTAAAGCCTACTGCACCCGTGTAGGCAGTGGCCCTTTCCCTACCGAGCTGGAAAACGAAACAGGCGAAGAATTACGTAAAATTGGCCACGAATTTGGTGCCACCACAGGCCGCCCTCGCCGTTGCGGTTGGATAGATTTACCCGCTCTAAAATATGCCATTATGCTAAACGGCGTAACCCAATTAGTAATGACAAAAGCCGATGTACTTAGCGGCTTTGATAAAATTTACGCCTGTACCCATTACAATTATAATGGCGAAGTAATAGATTATATGCCTTACGATATTTGCTCTATAAAACCCGAACCTGTATGGAAAGAAATTGCAGGCTGGCATGAAGACCTTACCGGCATTAGGCAACCTAACCAAGTACCCGAAAAACTACAAAACTATATTGATTATTTAGAAGCTGAATTGGAAGTGCCTATTAAATATTTATCGGTAGGGCCAGATAGGGTGCAAACGCTGGTGATGTGTTAGAGTAGGATGAAGATAATGGAAAGTTGCGTATATTTTAGTAGTTATAAGGCATTTTAGACCGACAGTGCAAACTTTAAACAGACAAACATAAAATGAAAGACACACACACTATTTTAATGTTTTTAAAATTCGGACAAGAAAAAGACATAAAAGATTTATACAACAACGGGACAATTTACATGAATCCAATTCAACTATTTAGGACAGTTGAAGATGGTGAATTAAGAGGCGACTCTTATGAAGGTGTAAGTAGAATAAAAAACTACCCTCCAGGCAAATTTGAAATTCCGTCTATCGGTTACAAAGGGAATTATCTTTCATTACACATAAGACAATCTTACAAAGAAGTACTTGGTAACATTTTTAGTTTGTATTGCATTTCATCACACGGTTGGGAAAATCCAAATGATTTTAAAATGGATGAGAGAATAAAGCAATTTGGCTCCCATTGCTTAATGATAAAAGACAACAAAAGTTTTATGGAACGAATGGAAAATTCACTTCAAAATTTAAAAATGAAATATCTTCACGGCTTTGTAAAATACTACGACAAAGAAAGTATAAGCAGAGAAATTACAGTTTTTGAAAAGCCGATTGAATTTGAATATCAGAATGAATTTAGATTTTATTTAAACAGATTTTCTACAGACCCCATTTCATTTAATATTGGTAGTTTAGCTGACATTTCTGAAATATTTACTGCTGAATCAATCATTGACGAATTAAAATTACAACCAAAATAATTGTACACATGACATCAAAATTTATTTCTCTTTATTGTTTCTTGGCATTCTCATCTTACGCATATTGCCAAATTAGCACAAGACAAATTGCCGACAAGCAAGAAGTACCGACCCGACCATACGATAGTTTGAGTTATCGAATGACAATGGAAAATTATAAGGAATTCATTGGGCAAACAATTTATGTATTACCAGAGTCAAAACTTAATAGCTATTACAAACCAAATGCAATTCAGAGTTATTCAAACTTTTCCAAATTCCCCTCAGACGCAGGCAATGTAAAAGAAAATCAATACAAACCAATACAAACTAGTGAGTATTCTTTTGTGTCTGACTATAATTCGCTTTCAGCTAAATATTTCAAAATAATTGATGTTATAGATAACACAGATAGAGACAAATTCATGAACAAATACAATGAAATGGGTCTTTATCTAAAGTTGGAAAGTCAAGAAAATCATGATACACTTTTTTATCAAGTCGTAAAAGTTAGACAACATTTGGACAGTAGAACAAGTTATCCATTCATTATCGTTGGTTATTTTGAAAAGTTAAAACAACTCAACATCAATAAAAGATTTATTGCACAAAAAGACATTACAGAATTAAGCGAAATAAATTCTGGAAAACCAGTAAATTGTTTCGCAGGTTCTGAATGGAATTGCGTTGACGTAACTTTAATTGAAACAAAAGGTGGGATTTATTTAGAACCAGTTTTCGTTTTTAAAGATTCTCTTTCAAATGAAATTGCTGTAGGAGTAGAATATGCATGGGAAGGAGTAAATACTTCAATAAAAGATTTTAGTAGCAAAGAATCTGTTTTAAGAGAAAAACGTAAACAAGAAGAAGAACTGAAAAAACAAATTGCAGAGGAGAAAATGCAAAAGCAACAAAATGTTATACAATCAAAGAAAAATTCAGCTTCTACAGCACAAGCAAAAAAAATAAGACGAGAAAATTTAATTAAAAAATATGGTATAAACCAAGGAACACTAATAGCAGACGGAAAAGTTGCAGTTGGTATGACAAAAGAAATGTGCATTGCATCATGGGGTAGACCTCAAGACATTAATAGGACGACTGGAACTTTTGGAGTACACGAACAATGGGTTTACAACTTGAAATCTTACTTATATTTTGAGAAAGACATACTAACGACAATACAAAATTAACCGTCAGACGTAAGCATGGCAGCAGCTAACATATAAGGATTAAACGCAAAGCCGCTTTTTCCAGCGGCGTTGCGATTTAATCCTGTGTTGAAGGAAGCTTCGGGAGCCATTGAGCGGGAGATA
>RDXP01000079.1 GCA_004292865.1 Sphingobacteriales bacterium | reverse complement strand
CTTACTTTTACGGTTTGTAACTGCTTGGGTACGTTTAGTACATCGCCACTTTCTAAAAACAAATCTTGCCTTTTGCCTGGTTTATCTAATATTTTAGTAAGGTTAATGCCCACAAAATCGTTACGCAACACTTTATTTTCTATATCGTTATTGCGGGTGGTATCTTTGCCATTGCTTTGCATTTTTTTAAACTGCAATAGTTTTTGCTGTTCTTTTTCTTGGTCTAATTGGGTTTCGAGGTTAGAGGCTCGTTTAAGCGATGCGCCATTGGTATAGGCCAAAGCGGTTAAGCCGCCAGCTCGTTTTACTAAATCGGATATGCGTTCGTCTTTTCGGGTAATGGTATAGTAGCCTGGGTACATTACTTCGCCATCAATGCGTACTTGTTTTTGTTTTTCGTAACCTGGCGATGAGCGTACAGTTACAATATCGTAAGGTTTTAATACAAAACTAGCGGTATTGCTTGATAAATCTTGGTTAATATCAATTTGAAAAACTTCGGAGGTGATGGCCGATGTAGAGGTGGCATCGCTATTTTTTACCCGCCTTGATACTTCTACCCGTTTACCTGTGGCGGCTTCTTTAAACCCACCCGCTTTAATAATCAAGGCTTCTAAACTCATATTATCGGCATAGTTAAATTTACCGGGTTCACGCACTTCGCCATCAATGGTAACATTAAATTCTTCCTTTAAATCAAAAATAGAGGAGATGGTAATTTCGTCTTCACGTTTCAGCGAAATATCATCGGCTTGGCCGTTCATTATTTTTTGTAAATCAACGGAGATTAACTGTGTGTTTAAATCGGGCAATAGGCGTGTAATATAGGCTCGGTTTAAAAATGCGTCTTCTTTTAATCCTTCGGCTTTGTTTATTAAATTTTTAAGCGTTAAGCCTGCTTGTAATTCGTATTCGCCAGGGCGAAATATGGCACCAGTAATGCTTACACGGTTTTCAAACCTATCTAATATTTCGTTTACATATAGTTTATCGCCACTTTGTGGCTGGTAGGTGTCAAATTGGTTTTGGGTAACATCAATAATTTTTCGTTCGGTATTGGTATTTTTTAACACCCGTATGCGGGCTTTGTAAGCCCGCTCGGTAAAGCCCCCAGCAAATGCTAATAGGGCGTTTAAATCTTCGCCGTTTTTCATCTCAAAAATAGCGGGGCGTTTAATTTCGCCTAGCATTTCTACCCGGCTAAGGTAGGTGGGTATGCGTATTATATCTTGGTCTTGCAGGCGTACATTATTTTTTAGTTCGCCTTTTAGTAAAAAGTCGTAAATATCTAAAATGGCAATTTTTTTACCCGCCCTTATTACTTCGATATTACGGAACGAGCCGTTTTCGGATGGGCCGCCCGATGAGTATAGCGCATTAAATACGGTTGCCAGCGAAGGCAAGGTGTAAGTGCCGGGCTTGGTAACTTCGCCTGTTACTATCACTTTTACGCTGCGTATATTGCCAATATTTACGCTAAGTTTTGTATTGCCAGCTGCAAGGCCTTTATATACAGGCGTTAACTTGCTTTTTATACGGGCGGTAGCGGCTTCAATAGTTAAGCCCGATACATTTACAACACCTATATAAGGAATATTTACAGTGCCTTCGGGCGATACTTTTAGCTGGTAATTGGCTTCGGAGTAACCGTATATATCAATTAATATTTCGTCGTCGGTGCCTATAACGTAGTTTTTGGGTGTGGCTAGGCGTAGGTTAGGTTCAAAACCGGCTTTGGCGTTTGCAAACAAATCACGACCAAATATTTTAGATTTTAAGGCGGTTAAAGCCATATCGGCTTGGCTTTGTATTTTATCGTTTTTGGCAGCCAAGTCTAACTCATCAGGGTTTTCTGGCTCATTATCATTAGCTACTTTACGGCCTTTAATGGTGGTGGTTTTATTATTGGTTTCAGTTTTATTTTTTGCTGTTTTACCTAGTTTTTCTACCCTTTCTCTCAGTTTAGCAATCTCAACACTGCTCATACCTTTGGCGGCGGCAACCTGTTCTAGCTGTGCATCGCTAAGCCCCGAGGCCTGCACCTGTTGCATAAACTGCTTAATTTGATTATCGGTTAAATCATCAACCCTAATGTTCGAAAAATTTTTTTCGTTGATATTTTGCGCATAACCTGTTAAGGTAAATGCAATAACAAACACGAAAAGCAAGGCTACGATACTTTTAATTTTCATTTATTTTATTGATTTGATGGTTTTATTCAAAATAATTCATGGTTTGGTAACCACCGTCTTTTAGGTATTGGTCTTTTTTGGTGAGATGTAAATCCGACCGAATCATATCTTTTACCAAAGCTGCTAAATCGTATTTGGGTATCCAGCCTAGTTTGGTGTTTGATTTTGTAGGGTCGCCTATTAATAATTCTACCTCGGTAGGGCGGTAATATTTAGGATCTACTTTTACCACCGTTTGCCCAGGTTTTAGGGCATCTAGGTTTAAGCCTAAACTTTGGGTAATAGCCTCATCTACATCAATAATTACGCCTTTTTCGTGTTCATCTTTACCACTAAATTCAACCTCGATGCCTAGCTCGGCGAAAGCCATTCTAATAAACTCGCGTACTGTGGTGGTTACACCTGTTGCAATTACAAAATCTTCGGGCGTATCTTGTTGTAATATCAGCCACATGGCTTCTACATAATCTTTGGCATGTCCCCAATCTCGCTGCGACGATAAATTTCCTAAATATAAACAGTTTTGTAAACCCATGGCAATTTTGGTTGCGGCCCGGGTAATTTTTCGGGTTACAAAAGTTTCGCCACGTATAGGGCTTTCGTGGTTAAATAAAATACCGTTGCAGGCATACATATTATAGGCTTCGCGGTAGTTTACGGTTATCCAGTAGGCGTACATTTTTGCTACTGCGTACGGCGAGCGTGGGTAAAATGGTGTTTTTTCGGATTGTGGTACAGCTTGTACTAAGCCATATAGCTCGGAGGTAGAGGCTTGATAAATTCTGGTTTTTTGCGTTAAGCCCAATAAGCGTACAGCTTCTAAAATACGCAAGGTGCCTATTCCATCGGCATTGGCGGTATATTCGGGCGTATCAAAACTTACTTTAACATGGCTCATGGCGGCTAGGTTGTAAATTTCGTCGGGCTGGGTTTCTTTTATTAACCGTATAAGGTTGGTGCTATCGGTTAAATCACCATAGTGTAAGGTAAGTTTTACATTGCCATCGTGTTGGTCTTGGTAAAGATGGTCTATCCTATCGGTATTAAAAAGTGATGAGCGTCTTTTTAAACCATGTACGGTATAGCCTTTTTTTAGTAAAAATTCGGCCAAGTAGGCCCCATCTTGCCCTGTAATACCTGTAATTAATGCAATTTTGCTCATTTGATTTTGTAATGTTTTTTATAAAATATATTAGTATGTGGCTGTAAATGTAAAAAAAATTATGCTTTGGGCTGTGTTTCTATCTTATTTTCTAACTCTTTAAACCAGCTTTCTCCGTATTTTCTTATCAAGGGTTGCTTTAAAAATTTATATACGGGTACCTTTAATGTATCGCCATAATTACAGGCACTAGCGCAAATACTCCACCTATCATAATGCAGGGTATCAAACTCGGGGTAAGCGGTTATGCGTATGGGGTACAAATGGCATGAAATTGGTTTTTGCCAATCTATATCTCCCGCTTCGTAGGCTTTTTCGATGGCGCATTTGGTAATCCCGTTTTCCCAAATTACATACGCACATTCTTTATTGGTATCTACACAGGGTGTGGTATAATCGCCCTCGAAATCTTTAACATAAGTACCTTCGCTTTCTACCGTGGCAATGCCTTTGGCGTTCATGTAAGGTTTTACTTTCGTATATATTTTATCTAAAATAGCCAATTCATCTGCCTCTAATGGTGCGCCAGCATCGCCTTCGATACAGCAAGCCCCTTTACATTTTTGTAAATGGCATACAAAATTATGTGTAGCAATATCTTGATGTACAAGGGTGTTTTCAACTTCAATCATGCTCTTCAACATTGCCTTCGGGGTTTAGGGTATAGGTGTAATTTTGCACATTTATGGTTTTTATACTGGGCGTAAAATTTAATTTATTGCCAAACCTATCTACCCAATTGTGTTTTTTGGCAGGGTTACCGTACCATAGTTCATAATCATTTACAGTTTTGCTAAGTAAACTTCCAGCACCTATCATGGCATATTTGCCAATAGTATTGCCACATATTATTGTACTATTTGCGCCTATGCTAGCTCCTTTTTTTATGATTGTTTTTACAAATTGGGCCTTCCGATTAATAAAAGCCCGCGGGTTTATTACATTGGTAAACACCACCGATGGGCCTATAAATACATCATCCTCAATATTTACCCCGGCATATACCGATACATTATTTTGTATTTTAACCCCATTTCCAATAATTACACCTTGGCCAATAAATACATTTTGCCCAATTATACAGTTTTTACCTATGCTGGCTTGCGCCGATATATGCGAAAAATGCCAAATTTTGGTACCTTCGCCAATGCTAACATCGGCATCAACCACGCTGCTGGGGTGTATATAAACCTCGGGGTTAACCATAATAAAATGCTTTTATGCCATTAATAATATTATCCATTTGTGGCTTGCTTAAAGTAGGGTGCATGGGCAAAGATAACACACTGGAAGCACATTGCTGGGCAATAGGGAAATTTTCGGGTTTATAGCCCACCTTTTTGTACGCAGCTTGCGCTGGCAAGGGAATGTGGTAATACACCATTGATGGAATTTGTTTTTTTGATAAAAAGCTTTTTAACGCATCTCGTTTGCCGTTTTTTACTTGTAGGGTAAATTGGTGCCAAGCTGGGTGGCCATTAGGGTTGGTTTTAGGTAAGATGATTTCCTCTACACCGGCCAATTGCTGGCTATAATATTGGTAAATTTCGGTTTTTTGATTTTGTTGTTCGGTAAGATATTTTAAGCGCACATTTAATATTGCGGCTTGTAGGGTATCTAACCGTGAGTTTATACCTACCAAATCGTGTTGGTATTTTACCGATTGCCCGTGTGAAGCTATCATGCGTATTTTGCGTTCCAAAAATTTATCGTTGGTAAATACGGCACCTCCATCGCCAAAGCAGCCTAGGTTTTTGGTAGGGAAAAACGAGGTGCAACCTATGTGCCCCCAATTGCCTAAAAAATTTGTTTCGTTATTAAAGGTATAGCTTGCGCCCAAAGCCTGTGCATTATCCTCAATTATAAATAAATTATGTTCAACCGCAATATCCATTAAAGCAACCAAATTACCCGTTTGCCCAAATAGGTGAACGGCAATTATTGCTTTGGTATTGGGTGTGATGGCTTGTTTTATTTTTGTAACATCAATAAAAAAGTACTCGTTTTCTATATCTACAAATACAGGCGTTGCACCTAGCAGTACCACCACTTCGGCCACCGAAACATAAGCAAAAGCGGGTATAATAACCTCGTGGCCCGGGCCAATACCCAAAACCATTAAGGCCAATTGTAAGGCATCAGTACCATTGGCGCAAGCTATAACATTATTTGCTTTGGTGTATTTGGCCAATTCGGCTTCAAATACTTTAACCTCAAGCCCATTTATAAAATCACCACGGTGCAGTACTTGAGCCACGGCTTGGTCTATTTCTGTTTGTTGCTGCGCATATTGCTGCTGCAGGTTTATCATCGAAATAGTGCTTTCGGTATTATTATTTGTCATTAATTGGGTTTACATATTTTTGGGAGAGTGTGAAAATAGGTAAAATGTTTAGAAGGTAAAATTTTTTTTGTAAACAGGTTGGATTTTTGATTGCGGAGGTGTGATTTTTGATTTCGCTGAAACGTTAAAGATTATGCTTTGGCTAGATTGATATTTGATTATCCACACATAGAAAGGTTAAATTATCACAGATTATATAGACTTAAATATTACACGGATTTTTATTTTGTGCACTATATATTCGTATTTAGTCATCTTATTTACCAAAAAATCAATTATGTATAAAAACAAATGGGTAAATTACACGCATCCTATAAATCATTAAATCCCAATATCAAGATAAAAAAAAAGGTAGCGAAACACCGTCTCGCTACCTTAAACAATTATGAAAAAAAACTTTATTTAACTATCGAAACTTTTAAAGTTGTTGTACTACCATCGTTAGCTTTTACACTCATTATATACATTCCACTTTTTACCGAAGCAGGTATTTGTAGCGTGTTATTGTTGATGCTTTGCGATAAAACTGTTTTACCTTCAAGATTAAACAAAGTTACGGCTGCACCAGTTTTTAGGCCTGTAAAATGTACTTCGTTTATGGCTGGGTTAGGGTAAACCGATATTTTAGCATCGGCACCTAAATCAAAATCAACAGCTATTGGACTGCTTAAAACAGCTTTACCATCTATATCAACTTGATTTAAGCGGTAATAATTTATGCCCTTAGCGGGGATAAAATCGGTTAGGCTGTAGTATTTGTTTTGTGATGAATTGCCGGCAGCCTCTACCCTACCAATTGTATTAAAATTAACGCCATCGGTACTTTTTTGTATTTCAAAATAAGCACTGTTTTTTTCGGCGGCGGTTAACCAGGTTAGTTTTATGCCTGTATTTGTTTTATCAGCTTTAAAGCTAAGCAATGTTATAGGCAAAACGCCTGCTTGGCGTATGCCAATGGCAAAATCCGAAAAACCTGTTAAACCTTTTATGGCGGCATTTATTAAACCATTTGCTACTACATTACCAGTTGTGGTGCCACCTGTTTGGAAAGCAGTAGGGGTGTTACCCAAAAACTCCCAAGGCAAGTATGATGCGCTGCGTTTTATAATGTTGTATAAATCGGCATCTAAAACACCATTGGTAAAATTGCTGGTTTGCAGGCTTACATCGTAAGTGCCACCTGTTAGGGTTTGCGAATAATCGGGTGCAATAGTCCACACGCCGTTATCTAAAGTTTTATCAATTATTCTACCATCTACACTAATTGCAGGTGCGGTAGTATTGGCAGTTGTGCTAAAGCTGGCGTTTATATTTTGTACACCTACAATATTATTAAGCGTTAAATTAACTGGTGCATAAGCGGTTGCACTCCCCACCGGGAAATTATAGGTTCCGTTAGCATTTACTTTACGGTTTAGTTTGCCTACAATATAACTGCTGGCTGTTGTGGTTATGGTAGCATCGGGATTGCTCATAAATAATGCGCCCGATGTGGTTAACAAGCCGTTTATCAAATTCAAATCGCCACCTACAACCATATTGTATGATGTGGTTACGCCACCTGATTTGTTAATTTCTAAACCATTATTTATTTTTTGGCCTACCATATAGGCACCAGAAATATTTGCCGGGCTGTTATCTGAAAACCAAAGTTTACCAGTACCACTTATGGGTGTTTGGTTGGAGTTAAAACCGATAAACTGACCTGTACCTATAACCTCAATAGTGCCGTTATTTATTACACCTAATTTAGCATCAAAATCTAAAGGCAATTTCATCATTGCACCTGTACCAATTTCTAATAATGCGGCATTGTTACCTGTAGCAACCACAGGGTATCGGGGCGAACCCGCAATAATTTGTGCTTTAACATCTTGGTCGGGTATGCCGTTGTTCCAGTTGCTGGCGGTATTCCAATTGGTATTGGTGGCACCTGTCCATTGCGTGGTTTTGGCTTTAAGGCCGATGCAAAACATAGTGGTAGCGGTAAAAGGTGCTAAACCATTGGCGGTAACGGTAACTTTACCCGCTGTTTCGGTAATGCTTGCGCCTGTAATGGGTATCCATTTAGCCACGGCAACATCGCGGCGTAGTAAAACATATTCGTTTACATTGCTGCGGCCATTGGTGTAGTTTTTGGTTTCGAGGGTTAAATCTATGGTGCCAGTTTTTGATACCACCGATGGGTCGATACGCCATTGACCTGAATTTAAAAAACCAGAAATAGGTGTTGCGCCATCTACAATTTTTACCGCCTCAATCCAGTAAGAATTAAAATAAACATTAAAAACCGCTGGGGCATCTAAATTATTGTTCTTGATAGTAATGGCACCATATTTACGGGTACCTAAACGGTGATATTGTTCATCGCCCAAAGGCAAAAAATACGTTCCGTTTGCTTTTACCGATTTTAAAACATGTCCTGCAATGTGAAAATCGGGATTGGCTACGGTAATTGTAGCATCGGGATTGGTTGATTCTAAAAACTGCCCGCCAGTATCCCAAGCCCTTACTGCGCCAGATAAAATATTGATGTTGCCACCTATTTTTCCAATGATATTAATTTGGTTATCTAAGTTGTTAGATACATCTTTACCTGTATTAATTTCTACATTGTTATTGATAGTACCGCCAGTAGCATTTCTTAAAGTTTTTAAAATAATTTTACCAGTACCCGAGATACCACCAGCGTAAACTGTAAAATCTGAGAGATAATTATTCAATCGTAAATCGGTAATTTCTACTTCGCCATTGTTTATTAAACCATTGGTTAGGGTTAAGCCTAAATCTAGTTTAATATTTGCACCAGCATTTACAGTTAGGCTTTTGGCATTATCGCCAAGGGCAAATACCAATGGATAATTACTTAAACCAGCTGGTATAATGGCGTTAACTGTACCATTAGGTATGCCGTTGCTCCAGTTGGCGGCATTGGCCCAG
>RDXP01000078.1 GCA_004292865.1 Sphingobacteriales bacterium | reverse complement strand
TTGATAGGTGTTTCGGTTTTTTGTACCTTTGAAAACTAAGTGCTCAACAAAATGAGAAAGGCCGACTTCGTCGGCCGCTTCATCGCGGGTTCCGGTTAAAACCCAAACCCCTATTGATACTGATTTAGAATGGGTGTGATGTTCGGTTACAACTCTCACACCATTTGATAAAACAGATTTTTTGTAAGATTTCATTTCTCTCAAAAAATTACTGAGTCAATAATGCTTTACGAGAAAGCTTTAATTTACCTTGTTTATCCACTTCTAGTAATTTTACTTTTACTTCGTCGCCTACTTTAAACACACCGTCCATGGTTTCGTAACGTTTCCAGTCAATTTCAGATATGTGTAGCAAACCATCTTTACCCGGCATAATTTCTACAAAAGCACCAAAAGGCATAATAGATTTTACTTTACCATTATACACCTCGCCTACTTCGGGCTTAGCAGCAATGTTTTTAATACGGGTAACGGCAGCATCAATAGCGGCTTTGTTATCAGCAAAAATTTGTACAATACCTTGGTTATCTTTTTCTTCGATAGAAATAGTTGCGCCAGTTTCACGCTGCATTTCTTGAATAATTTTACCACCTGGGCCTATTACTGCGCCAATGTATTCTTTATCAATACGTAAGCTAACAATACGTGGGGCATGGGCTTTATAATCATCACGTGGTGCAGTTATGGTTTTGGCCATTTCGCCCAGTATATGTAACCTACCTGCTTTGGCTTGGTTTAAAGCTTCGCTTAGCACATCGTACGATAGGCCATCAACTTTTAAATCCATTTGGCAAGCCACAATACCTTTTGTAGTACCTGTAACTTTAAAATCCATATCGCCAAGGTGATCTTCATCGCCTAAAATATCAGATAAAACAGCGTATTTACCCGTTTTACTATCCGATATTAAGCCCATGGCAATACCCGATACGGGTGCTTTAATTTTTATACCAGCATCCATCAATGCCAATGTACCCGCACATACGGTAGCCATTGACGATGAACCGTTTGACTCTAAAATATCAGAAACAATACGAATAGTGTATGGGTTTGCATCATCGGCAGGTAACACTTTTTTTAACGAACGCATAGCTAAATTACCATGGCCAATTTCTCTACGCCCAACACCACGATTTGGCCTAGCCTCACCTGTAGAAAAAGCTGGGAAATTATAATGCAATAAAAATTTATTGTAGCCATTTATAAACGCACCATCAATCATTTGCTCGGCATCTTTAGCACCTAAAGTTACCGAAGTAAGCGATTGTGTTTCGCCACGGGTAAATACCGACGAACCGTGTGCAGCAGGTAAATAACCTATTTCGCTCCAAATTGGGCGTATTTCGGTAGTTTTACGGCCATCTAAACGTATGCCTTCATCTAATAAAAGGTTACGTACGGCATCGTACTGTACATCGTGAAAATATTTTTTAGCTAAAAAAACATCGCTGCCCGAAGCACCTTCGCCTAAGCCTAAAACCACTTCGTTTTGTATGGCTTTGTAACCTTCGCTACGCTCATCTTTACTTCCACCAGCTTTTGATAAGGCGTAAACCCTATCGTAAGTGCTAGCAAAAATTTGCGCTCGCATATCTAAGTTGCTGCTTTCGTGGTTGTAAGTACGTTTTACCGTTTTACCTGTAAGCACCGTTAATTCTTTTTGTGCAGCCACTTGTACTTTAATAGCAGCGTGTGCAAATTGTATGGCTTCAATCATATCAGCTTCCTGAATTTCGTCAGCTTCGCCTTCCACCATATTAATATCTTTATCGCTACCGGCAACAATAAACTCGAGGCTTGCTCGGGCTAAATCGGCCAAGCCTGGGTTAATAACCAATTTACCATCAATTTTAGCTACACGAACTTCGGATATTGGACCGTTAAACGGGATATCAGAAACCGCCAAAGCAGCCGAAGCAGCTAAACCAGCCAAAGCATCGGGCATAATATCTTTATCGGCCGATATTAATGAAATCATTACCTGTGTATCCGAATGGTAATCTTCGGGGAATAAAGGACGTAAAGCCCTATCTACCAACCTCGAAATTAAAACTTCGTAATCAGATAACCTAGCTTCGCGGCGTAAAAAACCACCTGGGATGCGACCAGTTGCCGCATATTTTTCTTGATAATCTACTGATAAAGGAAGGAAGTCGACACCTTCTTTTGCGTCTTTGTTCGAAACAACTGTAGCTAACAACATGGTATCGCCTTGCTTAATCACTACTGCACCATCGGCTTGTTTAGCCAATTTACCAGTTTCGATTTCAATGATACGGCCATCGCCTAAGTCAATCGACTTTTTGAAAACATTTAAACTCATATTTTATTATTTTATATCGGCGCAAAAATAGGTATTTATATTTGTAATATTTTGGGAAAGTGGAAAAAGCGGCGGGCTTTTTACCTCGGGCAATGGACTATCGGGCTTCGGGCTTTTTTTGCGGCGGACTTGCGGGCTTTTTTGCCACCCGTTTCAAGCCATCGGGCTTGTATTGTAATTACAAAAACCGATTTTAGGGAAGCTAGCTGCCCAACAGCCCAAAGCTCGTTGCCCAAAGCCCGTCGCCCCAAGCCCGACAGCCCGAAGCCCGTCGCCCGAAGCCCGTCGCCCCAAGCCCGACAGCCCGAGGCAAATCTACCTAAACGTTCCTTCTTGTTTAAGCATTTTAAAATAGTCGTCTAAATTGGCACCTAATATCTCTTCAAATGATGCTTTTAAATCCGCTGGGGCGGGATGCTTGTTTTTCCACAGTTTAAAATAATTTTGAAATGCGGCATCTATTTTTTCGCGGCCTACGCTAGCTTCCAATACATATACCCATAATGCTGTTTTAATATACGAGGTTAAGCCGTAGTCATCAGCAGTTAAAAACTCGGTTGCGGGTATATCTATAGCCGATTTAAAAGGTATATTGCCTATTTGGGTATAAATTTGCGCCAAAAACTGATTGGTAGGTAATGCTTTTGTATCTTGGGGTATCATGTTGCCAAACAGGCTGTTGCTTTTATATTTTTCGGCTTCGTAACGGTATTGAAAATAGGTATTTAAGCCTTCATCCATCCATGTATGCTTTCTTTCGTTGGTGCCTAGCATACTCATAAACCAATTGTGGCCTACTTCGTGGGTTATTACGGCATCGAGTGTTTCGGGCTTGGCATTAGGGCTAGTTATAAGTGTTATGGTGGGATATTCCATACCACCGCTCGAATTATTTTTAGGCCCTTCTACTACCTGTACTATTGGGTATTCGTATTCGCCCAGCCATCGGCTATAACAGCTTACTGCATTTTTGGTATAGTTAATGCTATTGACCCATAATTTACTGCTTTGGGGGTGGTAATAAGTAAAAGCATCTATACATTTGCCCGAAGCTAATTTTATGGTATCGTATTGTATAGCAAAGTTTTTATCGGCAAACCAAGCAAAATCGGGTACGTTTTTTATGCTATAAGTAAGCGTTTTACTAGCCTTTTTATTAGTGGCTTGGTATGGCAATATGTTATTTCCTTTTGATGCTGTGTTTACAAGCCCTATTTTTTTGTATTGTGCTAGTTCATCGGTGTTTTGTAAAACGCCTGTTGCCCCTACTATATAAGGTGATGGTAATGTGATGTTAACCTTATAATCGGCATATTCGCTGTAAAACTCACCCATGTCCAGGTAAGGCATTTCATGCCAACCATCTTTATCAAAAACGGCTGGCTTGGGGTACCATTGTGTTAGCATAAATTGCCCGTCAGAAAAACCCGAACGCGAAAAATAAGAAGGCAATTTTACATTAAAATAGGTGCTTATATTTACCGAATCGCCGGGATATAACGGTTGTGCTAATTTAAGTTTAACAATATCTATAAACTGTGGATTTGGGTGCGCTTCGGTACTGGCTTGTACGCCGTTTACTTTAAAATCTATACCATAAATACTACCGTAAGTATGTTTTTGTAGCTTTTTTTGCCTCGATATATCGTTTTTTATTTGAAGCATTAAAGCTGTGCTATCGTTTTGGTAAGCGTTAGGCCATAAATGAAACCATATAAAATCGAGTTTTTGGGGCGAGTTATTTTTATATATAATGGTTTCAAAACCAGTAAGTAGGTTTTCTTTATCATTTAAACTTACATCGATAGTATAATTTAGGTGTTGTTGCCAATAGGTTTGCTGTGCGTAAGTAATTTTAAAAGCAAGTATAAATAGGATAACCAATATTTTTTTCATGATGTTGTTTTATGGGATTTTGTGGTGTAGCTTACTTATATAGTGTGTGGGTAATTTTCAAATATAATTCAAAAAATAATATCCCTCATTTTAAATAACCCAAATTTTTAAAATGTAATTTCCATTTTTAAACGTTTTTTAATAACTGAAGTTTCGGAAGATTAAAAAATTTAGATATATCAATTTAAAGCCTACTTTATTTTTATAAAGCAGCGTTTTTATAAAATTAGTTGGTATAAAAGTAATTGACTTTGCTTAAGTGTTTGTATTATTGGCGTTTGAATTTTTGAATAAAAAAATCAATGAATACCAATAAGAAAATAACTATAGCCGAATTTGACGAAAAACGCTTTCAGCCTAAACTTGTAAAACCCAATGACAATAAAAAAGCTGTATTAACGCACTATTTTATAACATTAATAATGGGGGTTTAAAAGCATCACAAAAAAATACGCTTTTAAAGTTTTAAAAAAATACGTTCAACACAAACAGGAAGACAAAAAGATTTCAATGGTTGCAGAACAAGCTCTTTAACAACTACTTTTTGAAATTAAAAATGTTACATTCCCAACAACTCCCAACAACTATACTTTTAAATTTATAACCTATTTGCAGGTATTGGAGGCTTTTGGACTTGCAAGAGGCAGGATTTAAAATACCGCATAAAATAGGAAATCTTGTTGTTTCAACAAAAAACATAAAAAAAGCCCGACTAAATATAGCCAGGCTTTTTTTATGTTTTAGCAATTTATTATTTTGCTTCCCCGTCTTTTACTTCTTCAAACTCAACATCGGTAACGCTATCGGCGTTATTAGTAGCTTGTTGGTTAGCTTCGGCTGCGCCTTGTGCATCGCCACCTGTGGCTTTGTACATCTCTTCGGATGCTACCGCCCATGCAGCGTTTAAAGTTTCGGATGCGGCATCAATATCGGCAAAGTTACGGCTTGCGTAAGCGTCTTTTAACTTGGTTAAAGCATCTTCGATAGGTGCTTTTTTATCAGCTGGTATTTTATCGCCGTATTCTTTTAATTGTTTTTCGGTCGAGAATATCAAGGCATCGGCACTATTAATTTTATCAGCTTCTTCTTTAGCTGCTTTGTCCGATTCGGCATTTTGCTCTGCTTCTTCTTTCATTTTCTTAATATCAGCATCCGATAAACCAGATGAAGCCTCAATCCTTATTTTTTGTTCTTTACCTGTTGCTTTATCTTTGGCACCTACATGTAAAATACCGTTGGCATCAATATCAAAAGTTACCTCAATTTGCGGTACACCACGTGGTGCAGGTGGTATGCCGTCAAGATGGAAACGGCCAATAGTGCGGTTATCTTTTGCCATTGGGCGTTCGCCTTGTAAAATATGTATTTCTACAGATGGCTGGCTATCAGATGCGGTAGAAAAAGTTTCTGATTTTTTGGTTGGGATGGTGGTATTGCTTTCAATCAATTTTGTCATCACACCGCCCATAGTTTCAATACCTAAGCTAAGTGGGGTAACATCTAATAACAATACATCTTTAACCTCGCCAGTTAAAACACCACCTTGTATAGCAGCACCAATGGCAACAACCTCATCAGGGTTTACACCTTTCGATGGTGCTTTGCCAAAGAATTTTTCAACCGCTTCTTGTATAGCAGGTATGCGGGTACTACCACCTACCAATATAATTTCGTCGATATCACTGGTAGATAAACCTGCATTTTTTAACGCCGATTTACACGGAGCAATAGTACGGTTAATTAAATCGGCAGCTAAGGCCTCAAATTTAGCTTTTGATAGGTTGCGCACCAAATGTTTAGGGCCACTAGCATCGGCAGTAATATAAGGTAAGTTAATTTCGGTTTGGGTTGAGTTAGAAAGCTCTATTTTGGCTTTTTCGGCAGCTTCTTTTAAGCGTTGTAAAGCCATTGGGTCTTTTACTAAATCCATACCAAACTCGGTTTTAAACTCGGTAGCTAACCAATCAATAATTACTTGGTCAAAATCATCACCACCTAAATGCGTATCGCCATCGGTAGCTTTTACTTCAAATACACCATCGCCAAGCTCTAAAACCGATACATCATGCGTACCACCACCACAATCAAAAACAACAATTTTCATGTCTTTCGATGTTTTATCTAAGCCGTAAGCCAAAGCAGCAGCAGTAGGTTCGTTTATAATTCTACGTACTTTTAAACCAGCAATTTCGCCAGCTTCTTTGGTTGCTTGGCGTTGCGCATCGTTAAAGTAGGCAGGTACGGTAATTACCGCTTCGTAAACTTCCTGACCTAAAAAATCTTCAGCAGTTTTCTTCATTTTTTGAAGAATCATAGCCGAAAGTTCTTGAGGCGTATATTTTCTATCATCAATTTCAACACGTGGTGTGTTGTTATCGCCTTTTACCACTTTGTAAGGTACACGGCTAATTTCTTTTGCTACCTCGTTAAAGTTATTTCCCATAAAACGTTTTATAGAATAAATCGTTTTTGTAGGGTTTGTAATTGCCTGGCGTTTAGCAGGGTCGCCCACTTTACGCTCGCCACCTTCCACAAAAGCAACTATAGAAGGCGTGGTACGTTTTCCTTCGCTGTTAGCAATAACCACAGGCTCGTTGCCTTCCATAACCGAAACACAAGAGTTGGTTGTTCCTAAATCGATACCAATAATTTTTGACATAATGTATATATTTAATTAATATTATATTCGTTAACCTTGCTTATCAAGGCTTATGCCAATAAATAATTGTCAGCAAAACGATGGTTTATGACAGTTTTTTAAAACCTTATAGACATATTTTAATGTTTTGAAAATGACAGGATGGCAGATTGGACAGTGGATTGGTAAAGAAATCAGATTGGTTTAATTAAAAGGACAAATGAGTATTAAAATTATTGGCCCTGCTTAATTTTTAAGCTTTGCTACCTAAAATTATTTTTTTTTATTTTTCATATCTTCATCAATCATTTTCTTATGCCCTTGTTTAATTTCTTTTTTAACATCCGACAATTGCTTTTCTTGAATTAAATTTTCTGGAGCTTTACCTACGTTCTTCAACACAATTTCCCTTACTTCTCGGCCAACTTGATAATGTGCTTGTTCCAAATTTGCTTGACCTGTTAAAGTTGTATTTTTTATTCTTTCCTCTGTTTGAGTTACTCTAAATAAATTGGCAGCAAGTTCTGTCCTACCCATATATTCCATCAATTTGCCTTTTTTAACGCCTCGTTTTTTTTCGAGTTGCCAAGATTTCATATTATACATTCCTACATAACCTGCATTTTGGAATTTTGCATAATCAAACCCAACACCACCTGCTTGTCGTCCAACAGAAGCAAGCGATTTGTTGCCTTCTGTAAGTTCTTCTCTAATTAATAAACGTTCAATTTCGTTCTGACCTTCTAAAAATATTTCAAATTTCCTCGTCTGTTGAGCGAAATATGCTTGCGCCTCGGCCACCTCTATTTTTTTTGGGTCGCCATTCATAACAGCAATATAACAAGCAAAACGAGACAATTTAAAATCTTGTATCTGCTCTAAAGCAATTGTCCTGTGTTCGGCAATTATATTTTCATAATGAGGTATATTTAACGAAACAAATGCTTTAGTTGCTCTATCTAAAACCTTTTGAAAGGATTTTATATCTTTATAGCCAAGCATTACCATTAGGTCGGACGCCCACCAAAACGTAATGCCATTTTCGTTTTTAAAATCCTCAAACGAAGGCCTATTATTTTCGGAAATCTGTAATTCGTCCATATTTATATAAGTTTTAAAGCTAAAAACAAAAATACGAAAACAATCTTAAATTTATTCTTAATGTTATAATTTGGGGTTCCGGTTGTAATGGCCAAAATAGCTTATGAAATGTAATATTTATTTGAAAAATAACGCCCAATTAGCTATTTAAATAAAGTTTTGGAGAAAAAGTATCTCTTATTTTGATATTTAAAAAGCGTATTTACAATAATGATTTTTTTTTTACCAACACCCTTTTTTTAGCCAACAGAAAACGCTTTAATTTATTTCACTAATTTTTGTCATAAAACAAAAGGCTATTAAAAAAATACCATAAATGCCCATAAAACCTAATTGTACAGAAACGGTGCAAGGTAAACCCGCATTAAAAAGCATTAGCCTGAGTACCTAAACCCGACAGTAGCGGATACCGGCCTTGCGCTTAAGGCCTGAGGGCGTATTAGCGAATGGCGGGGCTAGCATAGATTATGAAAAGCTAGCCTAAATTTTCCAAAATATTTTTAAAATAATTGGGGTAATATATAAACGATTTACGCAATTGTATCAGTATGGTAAGCATTTGATTATAAAAATTTAATTAAGAACGTATTGCCCTATTTAAAATTTTTATTAGCTCCGAAACTTTAATATTTAATTTACAAAACTAAAAACAATGCCATTACACCCTACCCATCACTTAAAATTTTACTTTTACCGCAATGAAAAA
>RDXP01000105.1 GCA_004292865.1 Sphingobacteriales bacterium | reverse complement strand
GTTTTTTACCTTCTAATTGTACGTCCGTTACTAGAATATACCCATCGGTGGTGGCAAATTTTAGGTACGTTTTACCATCCGATACAAAATTACCAGGCGTTACAGATGGCGTGATATTTTCTTTTTCGGCGGTAAAAATTTTTAATACCTTACCGTTAAAATGTGTGTAGGCGGTAGGGAAAGGGCTTAAACCTCGTACTTGGTTATATGCATGTGCGGTAAGGGTATTCCAGTTTACTAGGCAATTTTCTTTAAATATTTTGGGGGCGTGTTTTAGGCCAGCTGGGTTAATATTATCTTGTATTTGCTCTACATAATCGCCTGTTTCGATAGCTTTTACGGTTTTAACAATTAGTTTAGCACCTATTTCCATCAAGGCATCATGCAGTTGGCCCGCGGTGGTATTATCGGCAATAGCCACCGTATCCGAAAACAAAATATCGCCAGTATCTATTTCTTGTTTTAACAAAAAAGTAGTTACACCGCTTTGCTTTTCGCCATTAATTATAGCCCAATTAATGGGTGCCGCACCTCGGTATTGTGGTAATAATGAACCATGTAAGTTTATAGTGCCTTTGGGTGGCATGGCCCACACTACTTGGGGCAACATCCTAAAAGCTACTACTATTTGTATATCGGCGTTAAGCTGCCTTAATTGCGCTAAAAAATCAGGGTTTTTTAATTTTTCGGGCTGTAAAACTTTTAAATTATTTTCGATAGCGAATTTTTTAACTGCCGATTCGCTTAATTTTTGCCCCCTACCAGCGGGTTTATCGGGTGCGGTAATAACGGCTACTACATTATAATTAGCATCTAATATTGCTTTTAATGATGCCACAGCAAAATCGGGCGTACCCATAAATATAATTTTCATTTCGGGAGGGCGGATAATTTTAAGGATACAACAAATATTTTTTACGCATGGTTTTATAGGCATTTAATGGGGCTGCCCAGGTTGCCCGTATTTCGGTTTCGGTTTTACCACTTTTTATTTGCGCCATTAAGGTAGCATTGCCTGCCAGTTTATTAAAAAAAGGAGTAAAAAAGTTTTCCTTATCGGGATATTGGCTGTAAATTTTTAGCAACAAGGCTATATCAAGCTGTTTGCGATTTTTGATTTGCTGTTCGCTAGTTTTACGAAAATCAATCCCATAACAAATTTGATTTTCGAGCGGCGGCGTTTTACTCATGCCCTTTATACTTATGGGCGTAAAGCTAAAATTATAGCTATCTTTTAACAATGGATGCCCAATTACCTGAAACGGAAATAGCGTACCACGCCCCATGCTTATACAAGTACCTTCAAATAAACACAGGCTGGGGTATAAATAAATGGCCAAGTTATTGGGCAAATTAGGGCTAGGCTTTACAGGTAAAATATACGGTTTCCAATGGTTATAGTTGGCGTTTTTAATAACTTCTAGTTTACACTTTACGCCATTTTTTAACCATTTTTGGCCGTTTACCATCTTGGCAAATTCGCCCATGGTAAGCCCATGCGCAATAGGTATAGGCAGCTGCCCTACCCCACTTTTAAATGCGTTTTCTAAAATAGGGCCATCTATAAAATTAGCAATAGGGTTAGGCCTATCTAACACTAAAATAGGTACATCTGCATGTGCGCAAGCCTGCATGGTTTTAAATAAAGTGATGGAATAGGTGTAAAACCTTGCGCCCACATCCTGTATATCAAACACTAAAATATCAATATTTTTTAAATCCTCTTTGGTAGGAGCTTCTTTAGCCCCGTATAATGATATTACCGGGATGCCCGTTTTTTCATCCGTATAATTACCTACTTTTTCGCCTGCATCGGCGGTGCCTCTAAAACCATGTTCGGGGCCAAAAATAGTTGTAATTGTAAGCCCACGTTTTTTTAAGGTATCCACCAAAGCTATTCCATTAATTTGGGCAGTTTGGTTTACCAGCAAGGCTATTTTTTTATTAGCTAATTGGGCTATGTATTTTTCGGTTTGGCTGGCACCAGTTATTATATTTGTAGGGTTACTAGCTACCTTATTTTTGTGCATTTGCGCATTACACGTAGCATACACGAAAGCAAATAACCCTATAATCAATATTTTTTTTACCATGGCTAATAAAATTTTTAAAATGTTTTAGGTGTAATTAATTTTAAATGATTGCATATTTGTATATCTCACAAAATAAACAAAACAATTTGAATTTAGCTTTATTTATAGCCAAGCGTATTTCTATCAACTCGCAACGTACTTTTTCTAAGCTCATTGTGCGCATTGCCGTTTTGGGTATAATGTTGGGGATAATGGTGATGATACTTTCTGTGGCTATTATTAAGGGGTTTAAGGGCGAAATAAGGGAAAAAATAAGGGGCTTTAA
>RDXP01000077.1 GCA_004292865.1 Sphingobacteriales bacterium | reverse complement strand
AAAAAAAACGCTCTGCTTAAATTAATAAACAGAGCGTTTTTTTATGGGTTATTCGCTACGCTTCAGAGTTTGATATTTACCGAAGCATTCGGGGCTTAGAATTACCTACATCATACCACCCATACCGCCGCCGCCCATTTGTGGGGCATGGTCTTTATCGGCTTCTGGCTCATCGGCCAGTATGCACTCGGTAGTTAACAACATGGCTGCAATAGATGCTGCGTTTTCTAACGCTACACGGGCAACTTTTGTAGGGTCAATTACACCAGCACTTATTAGGTTTTCGTACACATCGGTACGGGCATTGTAACCGTAATCGCCTTTACCCTCTTTTACATTGTGTACCACAATCGAGCCTTCGATACCAGCATTGGCACATATTTGGCGCAATGGTTCTTCAATAGCTCTTTTTATAATTTTGATACCTGTGTTTTCGTCTTCATTTACACCTTTAAGGTCGGCCAGTGCTTCTACTGCTCTAATAAAGGCAACACCTCCACCAGCCACAATACCTTCTTCAACAGCGGCTCGGGTGGCGTGTAAAGCATCGTCAACACGGTCTTTTTTCTCTTTCATTTCTACCTCGGTAGCTGCGCCAATGTATAAAACGGCAACGCCGCCAGCTAATTTGGCCAAACGTTCTTGTAGTTTTTCTTTATCGTAATCAGATGTTGTAGTTTCTATTTGCGCTTTTATTTCGCTAATGCGGGCTTTAATTAAATCGGCTTGGCCGTTGCCATTAATTACCGTAGTATTGTCTTTATCAATGGTAATTTTTTCGCATTTACCTAAATGCTCTAAATCGGTATTTTCTAATTTATAACCACGCTCTTCGGATATTACTGTACCGCCAGTTAAAATGGCAATATCTTCTAACATTGCTTTTCTACGGTCGCCAAAACCAGGTGCTTTAACGGCAGCTACTTTTAACGAACCTCTAATTTTGTTAACCACCAAAGTTGCTAAAGCCTCGCCATCTAAATCTTCGGCAATAATTAATAAAGGCTTGCCAGTTTGCACTTGTTTTTCAAGTATGGGCAGCAACTCTTTCATATTGCTTATTTTTTTATCGTAAATTAAAATGTAAGGGCTTTCCAGCTCTACTTCCATTTTATCGGCATTGGTAACAAAGTAAGGCGATAAATAACCTCTATCAAACTGCATACCTTCTACCGTTTTAACTTCGGTTTCGGTACCTTTAGCTTCTTCAACTGTAATTACACCTTGTGTACCTACTTTAGCCATCGATTCGGCAATTAGCGCACCTATTACTTCATCGTTATTGGCCGATATTGAAGCAACTTGTTTAATTTTATTGTTATCATCACCCACCGTTTGCGATTGTGCTTTTAAGTTTGCCACTACCGCAGCCACAGCTTTATCAATACCACGTTTTAAATCCATTGGGTTAGCACCCGATGCTACGTTTTTAATACCCGCAGTAACAATTGCTTGCGCCAGTACGGTTGCTGTTGTAGTACCATCGCCAGCAATATCGGCAGTTTTTGAGGCTACTTCTTTTACCATTTGGGCACCCATGTTTTCTAACGTATCTTTTAAATCAATTTCTTTAGCTACTGTAACCCCATCTTTAGTGATAATAGGTGCGCCAAATTTTTTATCGATAATTACGTTACGCCCTTTGGGGCCTAAGGTTACTTTAACTGCATTTGCTAAAATATCTACCCCACGTTTTAAAGCATCGCGGGCTTCTACATTGTACTTAATTTGTTTTGCCATTTTTTTGGTTTTTTTGATGCAAACGAGTTAATGCGTTTGCAAGGTTTTTTAATTTTGAATTTTAATTTTTGAATTTAAAGAACGGCGTATATATCCGATTCTCTCATAATTAAATAATCTTTCCCATTAATTTGAGACTCTTGCCCTGCATATTTTCCGTAAAGTACAGAATCGCCTACGGCAACACTCATAGGAATTAAAGTACCCGTAGCATCGGCGTATTTGCCTGGCCCTACGGCTACAACAGTACCTTTTTGTGGTTTTTCTTGCGCAGTATCGGGGATATAAATACCCGATGCCGTAATGGTTTCTGCCGGGGCAGCTTCTACAACTACCCTATCGGCAATTGGTTTAATGTTTAATGCCATAATTTTTATGTTTTATTTTATGTTTATTTCTTGTTTGATAATGCTTGTTCACACATTATGCCAAAGCGTGGGATTTTAAAATATAGGCTTGGCTTTGCCAAATTTGCACCGAAATAGTTGGGGGTTTATGGTGAGATGTGTGTTGGATGTGCCAGCTTGGCAGTTAAGATTTTGATAATAAAAAAAGGCTTTCAAGAAAAAAATCTCGAAAGCCTTTTTATAAATTTTTATGCACTTACTTTTTTGTACTATCGGTATTGTTGCCTGGTAATGCTGGCATTGTACTTGGTGCTGCGGTTTTATCAATTTGTTCTTGAATTTTAGAGTCTGTTTTTTCTACCGCCCCCGTTTTAGGTACAGTTATATTTATTAAAACGGCCAAAACCATAATTGTTATGGCCAATATCCAGCTACCTTTTTCTAATATATCGCCTGTACGCTGTACACCCATTATATTATTTGATGATGAAAAACCTGATGATAAACCGCCGCCTTTAGGGTTTTGAATTAAAATAATAAGTACAAGTACGATACATACAAATACAGTAAGGATGGTTAAAAAAATTGTCATTTTATAATATGTTGTTAATTAACTTTAAGTTCTAAATATTTTATTTGGCTTGCAAAGTAAGTGCTTTTTTCGGGATATTTCAAACTTAATTTTTTGTAAGTTTCTAAAGCTTTTGCGTACAGCATTTGTTCTACATAAATTTTGGCTAAAGTTTCGGAAACTAGCTCGCCCATATCGGCCGAACTTGCCTTGGCTTTATTTTCGGTATCTATTTTATTGGCTGGCAATGGTTTTATTTGTGGCTCATCGCTAATAAATTTTTCGATAATTTTATCTTCTTTGGTAATAGGCTCGGGCAATGGACTATCGTTTTTATAGTTATCCAATGCGCCAAGGTGCAAAATATTTTCGGCAATTTGATGGTTTAGCTGTGGGCTGCGAGCCTCGGGTAATGAGCTATAAGGTTGATTGTTTTCGTAATGTTCTTTACGGGTTTTGTTTAGCCACCATAAAAAAGTGAAAGGCAATGTATCATCATTGTATAGGCTTGGTGCTGCGGGTCTCAGGCTTTCGGGCTGCTGGCCTCGGGCTGCTGGTGTTATTTCAAATTGCTGGTACGAAATTGCAGAAATTGCATCCTCTTCTACTTCCTTAATAAGTACACTATCGTGATGGTCGTAAGTTTCTATTTGTGGGGTTTGGGCCTCGGGCTGCGGGCTGCGGGCTTCTTGTTCGCTAGTCAGCAATGGGGTTTGGGCTGCGGGCTGCGGGCTGCGGGCTTCTTGTTCGGTAGTTAGCAATGGGGTTTCGGGTTTTATTTCTTCGGGTTGGGCTAATGGCTCGATGCCCAAAGCCCGAGGCTCGAAGCCCGATAGCTCGTTGCCCGTTGCCCGAGGCTCGAAGCCCGATAGCCCGCTGCCCGAGGCAATCATCTCGTAAAGTACCTCCCTCGAAGTGGCGTAAATGGCAGATTTGGCTAGTTTATCCTCATATTTTTGTGTACCAATGCTAGCTTTGGCTACAAGTGTGTGCAGTGCTTGGCAATAAGGAAATTGTGTAGCTAAATCATCGAGGCTTTCTATATCTTGCTCGCTAATGGATGAAATATCCGATAGAAAATTGGAAAACTGGGTACTGGAATATTTGGCTAAATCTATTTGCACTTTTATAATTTTTGTTGTGAATGTAATAAAAGCTTACCAATTGGCAAAAGCTCGGTTGTAAATATCTTCGGCTAGTTGCTGGTTAATATCTTTTATAAGTTGTTGTTCTTTGGCATTTAAGCTCCCGGTAAAATCCCGGAAACGGCTAAAACTTTGGTCGAAATTTTCATCGGGTTTTAAGGTGTTGTTGTATTTTACTTGAACGGTTATGGTTAAACGGGTTTGGCCAGCTATGCCTGTATTGTTTCCTTGTAAAGATACTGGCCTAATATCGTAGCCTGTTATACGGCCTTGAAAACTGGCTTGCCCTTCGCTACGTACAAAACTTAAGGGAGATTGTGTGCGTATTCTATCTTTTAAAGTTTCGGTAAAGGCTTGGCTTAAAATAGGTACTACTATGGGCGCATTGTTTTCGAAAAGAGGTACCGAAACGGTTTTCATACCTGGTGTAATAGAGCCGCCTGTAAACGAGTAACAACCGCTTAGTAGGTTGATTAATAAGTAAGTAGTTGTTAGTAAGTGAATATTAAAAAGTGGTAAGTGGTTAGTAGTAAGTGGTAAATAGCGAGTACCGAAACTCGGGTTTTGAATTTTGAATTTTGAATTTTGAATTTTCATATTAATCTAAATCAAGTTCTTTAATTTTACGGTACAGGGTACGTTCGGATATGCCTAACTCTTCGGATGCCGCTTTACGTTTTCCTTTGTGTTTTTTAAGTGCTTTTTTAATCATATCAGCTTCTTTTTCGATTAACGATAAAGATTCTTCTACCTCTTCCGCTTCGCTATCATGTGTTAGGCTGTAATCATTGTGTGTTGGGTTTTTTATTTGATTTTGAGGCTGTTGTATGGTGATTGCGTGTTCGTTACCTAGGTCAATATCGCGGTAAAGCGAATTTATAATTTGCGGATTTTGGTCGGCATAATTTGTAATATCATCGCCCGATTTGATGATATCGGCCACCAATCGTTTTAGGTCGCTCATATCTTTTTTCATATCAAACAGCACTTTGTACAATATATCTCGTTCGCTAAAATCGTCTTTTGCTTGGTTGGGGTTAAGGCGCATGGGCAAATTGCCAGGGTTATCGTGTGGGATATAGTTGGTTAAAGTTTGGCCAGTTATGTTCCTATCTTTTTCTAAAACGGCAATTTGCTCGGCAATATTTTTTAGTTGCCTTACGTTTCCAGGCCAGCCGTAATTGGTTAAAACCCGTACCGCATCTTCGGCAAGGGTAATATTGGGCGAGCGGTATTTATCCGAAAAATCGGCTACAAATTTCCTGAACAACAGGTGTATATCTTCTTTTCTATCTCGCAGGGGCGGAATTTTTAGCGGCACCGTGTTTAAGCGGTAATACAAATCTTCCCTAAATTTACCTGCCCTTACGGCTTCAAACATTTCTACATTGGTGGCAGCAACAACCCTACAATCGGTTTTTTGTACTTTGGATGAGCCTACACGTATGTATTCGCCCATTTCTAGCACCCGCAACAAGCGAGCTTGTGTACCCAAAGGCAGTTCGCCTACTTCATCTAAAAAAATAGTGCCGCCATTTACAACTTCAAAATATCCTTTTCGGGCTTCGTGTGCGCCTGTAAACGAGCCTTTTTCGTGGCCAAAAAGTTCCGAGTCAATAGTTCCTTCGGGTATGGCACCACAGTTTACGGCTATAAATGGGCCGTGTTTGCGGGCACTCATTTGGTGTATAATGTGCGAAAAAACTTCTTTGCCAGAGCCACTTTCGCCTGTAATTAAAACCGTAATATCGGTGGGGGCAACTTGCCTAGCAATATCAATGGCTCGGTTTAATAAAGGCGAACTGCCAATGATACCAAAGCGTTGTTTTATTTCTTGTGCGGTCATTTTTTGGTTAGTAGTTAGTAGGGAGTGGTTAGTGGTTAGTTTTAGTTTTAGTGGTTTGAAAAACCAGCATGGGTTTAAGCTTATATGCTACCAGCTTTATTCTTTCAGAAACTCATACTTGTATATTTTGGGTTTTAATTTGTCGGCCAATAGGTTTAGTTTGTTTCTTAATTCACTTATTAGTTCGGTATATTTTGGGTTTTTGCTTTTGGTATTCATTCTGCCTTTATCGTTTCTGCCTTGGAAATATTCTCTAATATCGTACAAACTAGCGTTTACATTTACCTCATTTTGTGCGTGGTAATATTTCCATAGTTCTAGCCCGGCATTAAATACTTCTTTTGCATCGTCCGAAAAAAGTATAGGTACTTGGTAATTTGGTTTAGGTTCTCTAAAAACAAACAAATCGCTTTCTGGCTGTTGGGGCGTTATTTTCCCTTTTATAAAATCGGCCATAAAGTGGCTTTCAAATTTTTCTTTGGCGTTTACTTCGTATTCGGTAAATGGTATCCAGTGGTTGGTACCAAATTTTGATTGTATGTTATTGCTAAAAATGGTGTAAGCCAAACAATCACGCTGAAAATCTTTATCTGTTTGCCAGCCATTGTTGGGATATAAAAATTGGTCTCGGTCGTTTAGCCAAGTGGCTTTTATGCAATGACGAATAGCAAAATAGATAGAAATATAAGCTAAATTTTCAATCGTAATATTATACACAAAATGCTTTTTTAGGTCGTTTTCTGTTGGAGAGCTTGTTATGAAAACACCAATATTGTTTTGTACATCAGGGCCATTAACTCTTAAAAAACCAATGCTGTTTCCTTTTTTATCAAAATAACTACGAAGCCAGTCAATTAAGAATTTGCCTTTTTCATGTGTGTTAATCAACTTTTGCCCTATAAATGATTTAAGATTATAAACATCTATTAAGAAAGGCCTTATTTGCTTTTTATCATTTAACAACCAAACATAAAATCCAATAGGAAATTTACCTTTTACATTATCAAATGTATCAGCAGGAATTAAAAAACCATTTTTAAAAGTTGCTAAAAAAATATTTCTAAATTTTTCAAAATTTTGAGATTGGATAAATTTTAATGTTGAGAAATGACCAATTATTGAATTTGGAATCTCTTGATTAATACGTATTAAAAATTGAGTAAATAATTCCCTAGTTGCTGTTCCAAACCTTTCACTATGCAATTTATAAATCAATGTTTCGGAAGCTACACTGGCTTTATTTTTACCCGTTCCCATTCTTTGTTTACTGTCACCACTTTCCGCATACGGCGGATTGATATAAATAACCAGCTTTTTTCGTTTTTCTTCGTTGTTAATGATGTTTTGCAAACTTTGTGGAAGAATAGAAAAATCATCGTTCAAAAAATCGAACTGAAATACGTGGTTTTTTAAAAGATTTGCTCCGTGGTCAATGCGTTCATGCATTACGTTTACATCGGCTTGGTCTAATGTGCTTGCGTAAATGTTGTACTTGTTGGTAAGGCCTGCAAGTAAATTTCCTGTACCAGCGGCACAATCCCAAATGTAATATTCCTCTTGCCAGTTTTCGCCCAAGGCATCGGCTAGGTATTTTTGCGAAAGTTCAACCCATTGGCGTGGGGTAAAAAAAGCACCTTTTCGTTCCCTAATATCTTGCGGAACTAGTAAATCTCTACGTTCGATAATATAATCTTGAAATTCTTTTAAAGGTGGCCTTTTGTAGCGTTTCCAAAACTGGATATAGGTTGCTTTGTTTTTTAACTTTATGGTAGCATCAAACATTTGCTTGATGTTTTCTTTTGCTATGGTGTAACCTTGGTTTTGATATACTACAAATAAATTATCTCTAATGGTAATATCATCATCAATGGTTTGGGTGTCTCGGTCGTCAACAAAAAGGTCGGCTAGGTAAAAATCGTTATCTAGTATATTTGCTTTTTTTAGTTCATCCCAGTTTACATCAATTATAGGTTTTATAATTTCGAGCCAACGTAAATAAATGGGTGTAAAATTATTTTTGTCGATTTTTATTTTGCTCGTGTTGGTTGCATTGGCAATATTATTTTTAATAAAAGTGATGAGGTCTTTTTCGTCATTTATATAATCATAAACATAAGTATTTTGCTTTAGTATGGTTTGAATTCTTTCTTGAATGAGTTTAAACTCTTTAGTATCGTGGTTACTTGGTGTTACATTCCAATTAAAATCGTTCAAATAAAAAATATCTTGAATATTTATATAAGGTACAAAAGCAATTTTTTTAAAATCGAAAGCGGCTAAAAAAGCAGGTGGCAGGGTTTTATCGAATGTGCGGGCTTTACCAATTGTTAAAATAAGTTGTACAAACATTGCGGCAATATCAAAATCTCCGGTTTTGGCTTCGGCCCAAAGCAGCGGTATGCGCCCAAACAGGTTATCTTGTTTTGGGAGAACAGTAAAATCAATGTTTCCGATGATTTCTGTAGTATCAAAATCAGGAAACCAATCGGCACCAACCTTATTTTTTAGCTCTTCTTCTCTTATGTTTTTATACTTCATATTGTATTCTAAAAGCTCTGTTAATGCCATTTTTTTATAATTGCTAGTATATCTGTATTGTTTTTTGTAAAAATTTTCAGAACAATATTAGCTTCCTTTATTTCTTTTTGATTTTTATCCAAAACCAAAATCGCATACCTACACAAAACAATCCTGTTTACCTAAATTGGATTAATAAAACTTAGTTTGAATTGTTATTAATCTATTTTTTTAACGATTTAAGAGCGTTAACGACGGCAGCGGCATCCTTTTTTTATGCTAATTCTCCCCCTTTGGGGGTTGGGGGGATAAAAAGATAAAAAAAGATACAGCGAACGGCGTGTTAAAACGCCCTAATTTTTATTATTGAAACCAATAATATCATTTTTTAATTAAAAACTATTTACTAACCACTTGCCCAATAAGCGTTGCCGTGGTTGTTATTTCAATCAATACATTCACATAATCGCCGGGTTTATCTTGTTCCCTTACGGGGAAAATCACCATCGAATTATGTTCGCTGCGGCCACAATAATCTAGTT
>RDXP01000076.1 GCA_004292865.1 Sphingobacteriales bacterium | reverse complement strand
TCATTTGCGTGGTGGTTTTGCCCGCTACTCGGTTGATGGTAAATGGCATATCCCACATTTCGAAAAAATGCTGTACGATAACGGTCAGCTAGTTAGCCTTTACGCCGATGCCTATAAATGGAACCCAAAACCACGTTACAAAGCAGTAGTTTACGAAACTTTGGCTTGGGTAGCCGATGAAATGACATCGCCCGAAGGTGGCTTTTACTCGGCTTTAGATGCCGATAGCGAAGACGTAGAGGGTAAATTTTATGTGTGGAGCAAAGCCGAAATCGAAAAATTTTTAGGCGCTAATGCGGAGGCTTTTAATGCCTATTACGGCGTAACCGAAGCCGGAAACTGGGAGGAAGAAGCCACCAACCATTTATACGCCACCCAACATAACATTGCCAAAGAGTTTGGCTTAACAGATGATACGCTGCAAAAAACCATACAATCCTGCAAAGAAAAACTATTAACCGAGCGGGCAAAACGGGTACGACCAAGTTTGGATGATAAGATACTTACCTCCTGGAATGCCTTGATGCTAAAAGGTTATATTGATGCTTACAAAACATTTGCCGAGCCAGCGTTTTTAAAAACCGCCTTAGCCAATGCCCACTTTATAAAAACCAATATGCTAAAGCTAAACGGTGGTTTGTTTAGGTCGTACAAAAACGGCGTAGCCAGTATAAATGGTTTTTTAGACGATTATGCCCAAACTATAGAAGCCTTTATTGCCCTTTACGAAGTTACTTTTGATGAAACTTGGTTGTACGATGCCCAAGCATTAAGCAATTATGTACTTACAAATTTTATGGATGATGAAACAGGAATGTTTTTTTACACATCCGTTAACGACGAAAAACTAATAGCCCGCAAATACGAACTAATGGATAATGTAATACCGGCATCAAACTCGGTAATGGCACATAATTTTAAAAAATTAAGTTTGTTTTTTGATAACGAAGCTTACACCAAAATCTATCAAAAAATGCTACAAAATATACAACCCGAAATAAAAACGTACGGCTCGGGGTATAGCAATTGGGCATCGTTATTGTTAATGGAGATTGTAGGTGTTTACGAAATTGTGGTAACAGGCCAAAATTTCGAGCAAAATAGATTGGCGTTAGAGCAGCCATACCATCCCAATAAAATAATAATGGGCGGCCTAAGCGGGAGTTTACCGCTACAAAAAAACAAACTAAGCCCACAAACTACTATATTTGTGTGCCAAAATAAAACCTGCTTGCTACCCGTAAGCAGTGTAAACGAAGCAATAAATCAAATTAATAATTAAAATGGTGCATAGCCATTTATCAAAAAACAACAAGAATGAAAATTGACAATAAACAAGTAGTAACCCTTACTTACGATTTGTATGTAAGCGAAGAAGGCGAAAAAAAACACGTAGAAAGTGCCACCGTTGAACAACCATTAGTGTATTTACACGGTGTAGGTATGATGTTGCCTAAGTTTGAAGAGCATTTAAACGGCCTTGCCATAGGTGCCGATTATGCTTTTACCCTAAGTGCCGAAGATGGTTACGGCGAGTATGATGAGCAAGCCATTGCCAACCTACCAAAAGATATGTTTGCCGAAACCACCCTGCCCGAAGTAGGTTCTATTTTACCTTTGCAGGATAATAATGGTGGGCATTTTCAAGGCCGTGTAGTATCCATAGCCGAAGATGCCGTTTTGGTTGATTTAAACCACCCCATGGCAGGCCACGAACTACACTTTAACGGTAAAATTGTAGAAGTACGCCCCGCCACTGCCGAAGAACTGGACCACGGCCATGTACACGGCAAAGGCGGACACCAGCATTAACTTTTTTATTCTAAAATTGGTAAAGCGAAAATAAATTTTTGCTTTACCAATTTATTATTTTTGGTGTAAAAAAGTACTTCGTTATTTTTTTAAGCGTAAAATGCCATCGTCCCTTAAAAAATGATTTAAAACACAAATTTTTTGAATATCCGCAATTGTTTATCTAAGTTTATAATACGCTAAAAATAAAATGATAATATTTTTAGTATTTTTAACAAAAACTTATTATACTTGCAGCCAAATACTAATAATTTTAACACATGAGCGTACTCCCCGATAAGCTAAAGGCTTTACAATTAACGATAGATAAATTAGAAAAATCGTATGGCAAAGGTGCTGTAATGAAACTTGGCGATGCCCCTATTGAAATGATGGAATTTATTTCGACAGGCTCACTAGGTTTAGATATTGCACTAGGCATAGGTGGTGTACCTAAAGGGCGGGTGATAGAAATATATGGCCCCGAGTCATCGGGGAAAACCACCTTGGCCACCCACATTATAGCCCAAGCGCAAAAAGCTGGTGGCATAGCCGCATTTATTGATGCCGAACATGCCTTCGACCAATTTTACGCTAAAAAACTAGGTGTTGATGTAGAAAATCTTTTAATATCGCAACCCGATAATGGCGAGCAAGCCTTAGAAATTGCCGATAACCTTATACGCTCGGGCGCAATAGATGTAATCGTAATTGATTCTGTAGCCGCATTAGTACCCAAAGCCGAAATTGAAGGCGAAATGGGCGATTCTAAAATGGGGCTACAAGCCCGTTTAATGTCGCAGGCACTGCGTAAACTTACTGGAACTATTAATAAAACAGGCTGTTGCTGTATTTTTATTAACCAATTGCGAGAAAAAATTGGCGTGATGTTCGGCAATCCCGAAACCACTACTGGCGGAAATGCCCTAAAATTTTATGCCTCGGTACGCTTAGATATCCGTAGAATAGCGCAAATAAAAGATTCGGACGAGGTATCGGGTAACCGTGTAAAAGTAAAAATTGTAAAAAATAAAGTAGCACCACCTTTTCGTATTGCCGAGTTTGATATTATGTTTGGCGAGGGGATTTCTAAATCAGGAGAAATTGTGGATTTAGGTGTGGAGTATGGTGTGATTAAAAAAGCTGGTTCGTGGTTTAGCTACGGCGAAACAAAACTAGGCCAAGGCCGAGATGGTGTAAAACAATTAATAGCCGATAACCCCGAACTATCCGACGAACTAGAAAAGAAAATTAAAGATGTAATAAACGGTATGCAAGCCGAGGCATAAGATGCTTATCTACACACAAAAATCATAACATCCTAAACTTATAAAATATTACAACAACCATGTGCATCTGTGGCAATAATAAAACAATAAACGCCACAGATGCACATATATAATTAATTTATGGTAAATATTGAGGCGAAGAATACGAGATAAATTATTCTTTATGCAAACTAAAAGCCATATTAAAACTCCCCAAAGCAATAAAAATTAAAATTATTTTCTTAAAACTTTATTAATTAATATACTCCCTATCCTCATCGCTTAACCCTTTTTTAGGCTCCATTGATATATATTCTTGGTCGGCATCATAGCTATTGTTAATTTCTAAAGGGATGTTTTGGTAACCCGATTTTGGGGTTTCTATTGATGTAGCTTGTTTACACACTAGCCAACCCGCTACAAATCCCAGCAATAGCATGGCACCCATTAAGCCTATTTTTGATATTGTAAAACCCACAAATACAACTTTTATAGGCACAGTGCCCCCGTTTTGCATCAATAGTACCGTTACCAAAACCGAAATTAAAATGATAAGCAATGTTTTAAAACCCATTTTATAAATTATAATTAAAACCAAATTCGAATATAGGCTTTTTACTACGGTTATTAACAGGAAATATCAGCCTCCCTCCTACATCAAAATTAGGTAAATAAAAACGCAGTAAATTCATATCGGCCCGCAACTCTAAGCCGTAAGTGCGTAATGCTTTGCTATTGCCCAAGTTTTCAAAATCTGTAAAAACACCCCCTTTTACTTGTTTAATGTAAGCCAACGGCCCCAGTTGCCAGTCGGGGTAAGCAATTGGGAACCTATAATCAAGCAACAAGGTATTTTTAATTTTGCCTATCGCATCTATATTGGCAAAGCCACTTGCCCGTGGTATATCTATATTATTACGATAAATACCACTAGCATTTTGCATATTAAAACTGGCTTGCAAGCTATGATTAGCCAATAAACCAGGGAAATAAAATTGGCTACGCATAAATAATATTGTGCCTTTTTGCGTGTGAAAAGGCAAATGGCTGTAGCCCACGCTAAAATTTTGACCAAACCGTGGTGCCAAATCCCTAGGGCTACGGCTTTGGTTTAATGCAAACGTGTACTGATAATCGAGCGGAAATTTAATCTCCATAGGTAAATTTGTACCCTTTAAGCTAATTTGGTAGCGTTGGGTATAACTGGTACCAGCTTCCAGTTTCATACTTAATTTTTGATTAAGCCAATTGCTGGTATAGGGTAATTGTATATTTAGTTGGCTATAATTTTCACGCCAGTAAAATGGAACAACGCCACTATTAGTTTTGGCATAGCCCATTAGCGGCCTGTTTTGATAATTAAACGTTATAACAGGATAATATTTAGCGTAAGTAAACGACGCATTATATTGGCTTTTTTGGATTGCCTGGTTGTATTGATACCCCACCTTAAAAGCCATAGTACCTAATTTATTGTTCGATAGTATATTAAAACCGAGTATGCTGCTATCAAAAAAATTATTGTTGCTGCTTACAGGCCTAATGCTGTGGAAATAAAACAAATGACTAATTTCTTTATAGGGTTTTGGTTCATAAACCGTTTGAGGTAAGTTTTTTAAAACATTATTATTACTTTCTTGAGAGAGGAGTGGTTTAAAATATTCCACAAAATTATTGCTAAAAACAGTATCCGCCTTAGCGTAAACGCTATCAATTGGCATGGCTACAATATTATATCCGTTATACTGATAATCGTTAAACAGTAACTTATCTTGGCTAATATCGCCATTAAAAGCTCCAAATTGGGCATTGCTAAGCTGTTTTATTTTATGGGATACTAAATTTACGCTATACAAATTATCAATACCGTTATAATGCGCTTTGTAAATAATTTCGTTTTTATAAAAAAATGGGCGGGCTATCAATGCCCCCGTCCAAGGTAAAATTTGCTGCATCGTTTTATCCGCCCTATTATACAACAGCAAGGTTTTGCCCTTATCGCTTACGGCCGATACTACTATTTGCTGAGTTAAATCATCAAACCTCGGAAATTGCAATACAAAATTTTGCGGGTTAGGATATTCATTTATTTGCTTACCGCTTATGGCATCTAGCTCTACCAACGCAAATTTATTTTGCGTACTTACCTTTACGGCCACAATGGTTTTGGCATTGGCCGATAAGGCTGGCGAAAATAAACGCGTTTTAAAAGTTAGCTGTGTATATTTTTGGGTATTGATATTATAGGTATTGATAACGTTAAATGAACGTTGGTGAAAACGTTTATCGCTTCGGTATTCGTCCCATACCACCATATTATTGGCATAATGTAGGTTAGGTTCGGTTTGGTAGCCTATGCGTAAAAGGTGTTTTTGTTTCCCTTTCGGGGATATCAACGTAAGTATAGGCGTTATAATTTTAGAGTTTTTTAAGCATAAAATACTTTGATTGGCCAGTAAAAAAGGCAAAAGATAATTGGTAGGCGTTATAGTTTGAGGATTTAATGGCGTATAGGTTAAAGGTTTATTTTTTTTGTATTGCTGTTGCCAAAGGCTATCTATTTCGGCCATAGTTTTTACATATAATTGTTGGGTATTATAGCCCGATATTTTTTTAAACGATGACGAGAAATTATAAAATCGGATAGGAAATTTTGCCATCCTACTTAAAGTTTTATCTAAAATATCGGCACCAAAATCTCGCCTCATTTTGGTTACCATAAAGTAACCCAAAGGATAATAACCTGGGGTAAAATTTTTGATAGACCCAAGGTAATTTTTAGAATAACTATACTTTTTATTTGATAAAATATTGCTGCGTAAAACCATTTCAAAATCGGGCTGTCGGCCACGGCCAGCTTGAGTTAAAACGGTTTCAATCCCTACGGCATCGCCCTCAAAATACCATGGCGGTAAGCTGATGCCAAACAGGGCTAACTTTAATTCTTCGAACAAGGGCTTGCCCAAATATCCCGCAATTTTATCAAACTGTACTACATGCCTAAGCTCGTGTACGCAAAGGCTATTTACCCAATCTTGCATATCATACTCCTGCCCAGGAATGGTATAAAACTCCGACCGCCGAGGTGCCATACTTACAAACGCATTTGAAATTACACCTTGGTTTTGCAAAATAATAGAGATAGGATGGGGCTGTTTATTTAGGCTTTTACTTACATCGGCAATAATGGTATTTAAGGTATTGGCTACTTTTTGCGCTTCGCTTTCCAGCCCTTCGGGGTATATAATTTGAAAACTTTTGGTATTAATTTGATTGAATTTTATAGCTGGTGGGTTTTGTATTTCATCTAATATTTGTGCCTTGCAACATATTGATGTAATTATTAAAATAAAAGCATATAATAAACTGTTTAATAATATTTTATACATATAATTTTATGATTTTACCTACACAAACTAATTTATTTAGTAATTGTTATACTTAAAATTGGATTTTATATAAAGTTATTATTAAAATAAAATTTATAAATTACTGATTTATAAATTTTAATACTTTAATTTATAAACAAGGTTAAGCTCTGTTTTTATGTAAAATTAGCCTTATAATGGCTTTAATTCATAAAAAATGAAGTTAATAAATTTATATTTATTTACTATAAGCGTTATTACATTTATCGCAAACGCCACTTACCATTAAATCTATTTTTTTTGTTGTAAAACCATCTGGAATTTGTAACTGCGGAATTTGAAGTTTATCTAAACAGTAAACATTTAAACATAAGGTGCAATTAAAATGTACATGCTGGTCGTGGTGTTGATGCTGGGTACAAGCACTGGAACATAAGGCATAATTTAATGTACCATTAGCCCCCATAACTTTATGTAAAATTCCTTTTTCTTCAAATGTACTAAGGGTGCGGTACAGCGTAACCCTATCTATTTTGCTACCCAGTAATTGTTCTAAATCGGGCTGCGATGTTGCCATTTCCCTAGTGGTTAAAACCGCTAATACACTTAACCGTGGTGTGGTTATTTTAAGGTTGTGTTTAACTAATAGTTGGTTGTGTTGCGGGTTGGCTTGCATAGGGTAAAACTACAAATAATGATTTATTAATTTTTAAAAAGATGATGATTTTAAAATGTAAAAGCTCGCTAAATTAAGGTAGCAAGCTTCACAAATTAACACATAAACAAAAAAATATAAACGTTTAACTTTTTATTTAAAACTGTAAAATTTTAAAAAATAGGTAAATGTTTTACACTTCATCAAACCTATACCCACTACGGTAAAGCAACACCTCATCATCGGTTATTAAACAAGTTTCTAATTGTTTTTGCAAATCATCTTTATCTAAATCTTGGGCAATAAAAACCAATTCGTTTACACGGTCGCCAAAATCTTTTGTCCATTTTCCTTCAATATAATCTTTATTTTCTACAAAATCTTGGTAGGTAATGCGTTCTTCAAAAGGCATACTTGCCCACCACACACCCGCACTTTCCATACGAGATGAGCCACCAGCCTGCGAAAAATTTACGGCATTATCGGGCGCATTGGCCATCCAAAACAAGCCTTTGCTACGAATAATATTGTTAGGAAAATCATCGTTTAAAAACTTGGTAAACCTAGCGGGATGAAAAGGGCGATTGTTTCTAAACACCATCGAACCTATGCCGTATTCCTCAGTTTCGGGTGTATGCTCTTCGTTTAATTCTTTTATCCACCCTGCCGAGTTTGATGCCGTTTCAAAATCGAACAAGCCTGTGTTTAATATCTGCTTGCAATCTATTTTAGAAAACTCACTTTCTATAATTTTTGCATCGGGGTTTAGTTTATTAATTAATGCTTTTAAAAGTTTTACATCGCCAAGTTGCACCAAATCGGTTTTGTTTAAAACTATCACGTTGGCAAACTCTATTTGGTCCGTAAGTAGGTTTACAATGGTGCGGGTATCCTCCATTGTTTCGGTTAGGTTACGGTCTTGCAGGCGTTCATCTGTACCAAAATCTTTAAAAAAATTAAAGCAATCTACTACAGTAACCATCGTATCTACATAGCTAAACCTCGATAGGTCGATGCTTTTTTCATCATCCACGAAAGTGAAAGTTTGCGCTACGGGTATAGGTTCCGATATGCCCGTACTTTCTATCAACAAATAATCAAATCGGTTTTCTTTGGCCAATTTTTCTACCTCAATCATTAAATCTTCACGCAAGGTGCAACAAATACAACCATTGCTCATTTCCACTAATTTTTCTTCGGTACGCGATAGTGTCCCCTCGTTTTTAATTAATTGAGCATCAATATTTACCTCGCTCATATCGTTTACAATTACAGCAACTCGTAAGTTTTGCTTGTTATGTAGAATATGGTTTAAAAGTGTGGTTTTACCTGTTCCTAAAAAACCGCTAAGTACGGTTACTGGAAGTTTTTTTAATTGCATAGTTTAATTTTTGTGGTAAAGATAACTTAATGATTTTTAAATGCAACTATATTGCATTAAAAGGTTTTGTTTAGTAAATTTTAATTTTGCATTGTAAGATTTCGTTTATAACCTGAATTAGATTATTAAACCATTATTTTTTATAGTTTTGATTATGTTTGGGCGTTTTAACACGCTGTACGCTCTATCTTTTTTTATCCACCCTTACTCCCCCTTCGGAGGCCGGGAGGATAAAAAAAGGATGCCGCTTCCATCGTTAACGCTCTAAAATCGTAAAAAACGGCGTAATGGACATTTGTGGTGTTTTTTCAGAGACGTTGGTTCCATGTGGACAAAAATGGTGGTCTATTTTTAGTGTGATTTTGTAGTCTTATAAAT
>RDXP01000122.1 GCA_004292865.1 Sphingobacteriales bacterium | reverse complement strand
TCGGGATCGTCACGTGAACACGCTGCCTGGGCGGTTTACGATTATGGTTTTAGATGCGTGGTATCTAGCTTTTTTGCCGATATATTTAAAGGCAATTGCTTAAATATTGGCGTGTTACCCGTACAGGTTTCTCCCGAGTTTTCGGATAAGATTTTTGCTGCCATTTTTAAAAACCCAGCCACCGAACTAGAAATTAACCTTGCCCAGCAAAGCATTACTTTATTAGAAACTGGCGAAACCGAAACGTTTGATATTAGCAGTTATAAAAAAGACAATATGATGAATGGTTTTGATGATATAGATTATTTACAAAACATTAAAGCTGATATTGTAGAATTTGCGGAAGCAAGACCGTTTTAATTAGCCTCGGGCTGCGGGCAATTGGGCTTCGGGCGAAAAGCCACGGGCAACGGGCTTTCGAGCCTCGGGCTTTTGCCGATTGTAGAAAGCCCGTGGCTCGCTGCCCGAAAGCTCGAAGCCAATAGTTGAAAAAAAATATGATTTTAGAAGTAGCAATATTGCATATAATTAAAGGCGAAGAGCAAAATTTTGAAAGTGATTTTAAAATTGCTGCTCAATATATAAGTTCGATTGATGGGTATATTAACCATAGCTTAAAAAAATGTATGGAAGTAGAAAGTAAATACATATTGTTGGTAAACTGGCTAAATTTAGAAAGCCATACCATTGGTTTTAGGCAATCGGAACAGTATATCGAATGGAAAAAATTGCTCCATCATTATTATTCACCTTTTCCTATTGTTGAACATTATACGATGGTAAATTAAGTGCATATTTTGATGTGAATATGGGAGTAAATGCTTAATCTTTTTTTAATGTAACCGAATTCAGTCATATTAAAAATGCTCATAATGACTAATGGGCTAAATTAAATGGAGGGTTGCCCGAGGCTGGTTGCCCGAAGCCCGCTGCCCGAAAGCCCACTGCCAAATGCGTTAGGGATAGCAGCGGATAGCCTTTTTTTTATTGCCCATTCTCCCCCTTTGGGGGTTGGAGGGAGGGCAATAAAAAAAAGCTATGAGCGAATAGCCCGCCCCTTTTCGGGGAACGCCCTGAAAATAATTGGCCTCGAGCAACGGGCTTTCGAGCCTCGGGATTTATTGCCTCGAGCAACGGGCTTTCGAGCCACGGGCTTTTTATCTATTTTAGAAAGCCCGTTGCCCGAAAGCCCGCAGCCCTAACAAATTAAACAAGAAGCCCGCTGCCCGAAGCCCGAAAGCTCGCAGCTAAAAAAAAAGCAATGAAAAAAAAGAAAATAGAAATAATGGACACTACCCTCCGCGATGGGGAACAAACATCGGGGGTTTCGTTTTCGGTATCCGAAAAGTTAACTATTGCGCAATTATTGCTTGAAGAGTTGCAGGTGGATAGGATTGAGGTGGCTTCGGCTAGGGTATCGGAGGGCGAATTACAGGCTGTAAAAGCAATTTGTAACTGGGCAAAAGCCCATAATTTTTTACACGCTATTGAGGTTTTAACGTTTGTGGATAAAGGGGTGTCGATAGATTGGATGGAACAGGCGGGCGTAAAGGTTCAAAATTTACTGACCAAGGGTTCGTTAAATCACCTTACACACCAACTTAAAAAAACTGCCGAAGAGCATTTTGCCGAGATTGCCGAGGTGATAAATTTGGCCGATAGTAAGGGTATGGTGAGCAATGTTTATTTAGAAGATTGGAGCAATGGGATGCGGAATTCGCCCGACTATGTATATCAATATTTAGATTTTTTGGCCACACAACCTGTAAAAAGAGTTTTATTGCCCGATACGTTGGGGGTTTTAACCCCAGCCGAAGTTTTTGGTTTTATTACAACTATTAAAGCAAAATACCCCGCTTTACATTTCGATTTTCACGCCCATAACGATTACGATTTGGGTACGGCCAATGTATTGGAAGCCGTAAAAGCGGGAATAGATGGCTTACATTTAACTATTAACGGAATGGGCGAGCGGGCAGGAAACGCACCTTTATCTAGTGCGGTGGCGGTGATAAAAGATTTTTTGCCCGAGGTTAGCATTGGCATTAAAGAAGCTGCCATTTACAAAGTAAGCAAGCTGGTGGAAACATTTTCGGGCGTACGCATACCGGCCAATAAACCCATAATTGGGGATAATGTGTTTACGCAAACGGCTGGCATACACGCCGATGGCGACAATAAAAACAATTTGTATTTTAACGATTTACTTCCCGAGCGTTTTGGCCGTAAACGTAGTTACGCCTTGGGCAAAACATCGGGCAAGGCCAATATTCAGAAAAATTTACAAGAGCTTGGCCTTAAACTTAACGATGAGGATTTAAAAAAAGTTACGCAGCGGGTAATTGAATTGGGCGATAAAAAAGAAACCGTAACCAAAGAAGATTTGCCTTACATTATATCGGATGTGTTGGATAGCAACCTGTACGAAGAAAAGGTAACGGTTGAATCTTATATACTTACAAACTCTAAAGGATTGCGCCCATCGGCAACTATTGCTGTAAAAATAGATAATGAAGTTTTTGAAGAACACGCACAAGGCGATGGCCAGTACGATGCTTTTATGAATGCGCTAGGAAAAGTATGTGTACGTAAAAAAATGCACTTGCCCAAACTGATAGATTATGCGGTAAGGATTGCACCAGGCAGCGATTCGGATGCGCTATGCGAAGCCATTATTACTTGGCAAAAAGCCGATTTACGCACTTTTAAAACCCGTGGGCTGGATAGCGACCAAACGGTGTGTGCTATAAAGGCTACGCAAAAAATGTTGAATATTATTTAAAACAAATCACATAAATCAAAAAAATGAACTTAAAAATTGCATTATTAGCTGGTGACGGCATAGGCCCCGAGGTAATAGACCAAGCCGTTAAAGTATCGAACGCTATTGCACAAAAATTTAACCACACTATCGAATGGACTTCGGCCTTAACAGGTGCTTGCGCCATTGATGCCGTGGGCGAGCCTTACCCCGATAGTACACACGATGTTTGTATGGCTGCCGATGCGGTTTTGTTTGGCGCCATTGGTCACCCAAAATACGATAACGACCCTAAAGCAACCGTACGCCCCGAGCAAGGATTATTAAAAATGCGTAAAAAACTAGGCTTGTTTTGCAACGTAAGGCCTACGTTTACTTTCCCATCGTTAATTGATAATTCGCCTTTGAAAAGAGAGCGCATTGAAGGAACTGATTTGGTAATTTTACGTGAACTTACGGGTGGTATTTATTTTGGCGAAAGTGGTCGTAAAGATAATGGAAACACCGCTTTTGATACCTGTACCTATACCCGTATGGAAATACAACGCTTGGCAAAATTAGGCTTTGAGCTGGCTATGACCCGTAGCAAAAGATTGTGCTGTGTAGATAAAGCCAACGTGTTGGAAAGCTCTCGCCTGTGGCGAGAAACCGTACAAGCTATGGAAAAAGATTACCCCGAAGTTGTAGTAAGTTACGAGTTTGTGGATGCCGTGGCTATGCGCTTGGTACAATGGCCTAACAGCTACGATGTGCTAATTACCGAAAACCTATTTGGCGATATTTTAACGGATGAAGCATCTGTAATATCGGGTTCTATGGGTTTAATGCCCTCGGCATCAAAGGGTTTGCATACATCGCTGTACGAACCTATACATGGCTCGTATCCGCAAGCAGCAGGTAAAAATATTGCCAATCCATTGGCAACTGTACTATCGGCAGCAATGATGTTTGAAGATGCTTTTGGGCTTCACGCCGAAGCTGCAGCTATACGTAAAGTGGTTGATTTATCGCTTGCCGAAGGTATAGTTACCGAAGATTTAGCAGGAACCAATAAAGCGTACAAAACTACCGAGGTGGGCGATTGGTTGGCCGCTAGGGTTTAGTTCGACTTTATAAAATGGTTATATAAAGAAAGGCATTGCTAAGATAATGTATCGGATTAATTTGATACCTGCAATTTTTTTGCCTACGGGGCTTTTACATTGTAAATTATAAACATGTTTCTATAGTTTACTTTTAACAATTCAAATATTAACCCAAAATGCTTACTAACCAGACCTAACCGTTTTGTAAGTAAGCATTTTTGTTTTTTTAGGTGTCGGTTTGTGTAAACAGATTTTACAGATTATAGTTTTTCGAATGCTTTGCTTTTAATGTTTAGGGCTATTTGAATTTCCTTTAATTTTTCCGTAGGCTCTGATTTTCTTATGCTTATTTTTACCTCTGCTTTGTTTAATCCTACGGTAGCAATTACTCTTTGGGTGTTATAACCTATTCTCACTATTTCTTGCCAATTGTGATATATTTCCTTGGCTTTTAGTGCGCACCCTATCGTGTTATACACTTTCCAAACCTTACCTTCATCTTTTAAGGCGTAAATTCACCCTTATTTTATAGAAAAAAATCAAAATTTGATAAAAAATTAAAAAAATATTTTGATTACGCCGTGGGATTGGTAATTTCACAGCAAATATATTTAAGAACGATGAACATTCACGAGTATCAAGGAAAACAAATATTAAAAAGTTTTGGCGTTAACATACAAGAAGGCATACTGGCGCATACGCCCGATGAAGCCGTTGAAGCAGCCAAAAAACTTAAAGAAGATTATAACTCCAGCTGGGTAGTTATAAAAGCGCAAATACACGCTGGTGGCCGTGGTAAAGGTGGCGGTGTTAAATTAGCCAAAAACCTCGATGAGGTAAAACAAATAGCTAGCAATATTATTGGTATGCAGTTGGTTACACCACAAACTGGGCCCGAGGGTAAGTTGGTAAGCAAAGTATTGATAGCACAAGATGTGTATTACCCTGGCGCATCCGAAACCAAAGAATTTTATGTTTCGGTATTACTAAACCGAGCCACCGGCCGCAATACAATTATGTACAGCACCGAAGGCGGTATGGATATTGAAGAAGTTGCCGAGCATACACCGCATTTAATTTTTAAAGAAGATATAGACCCTAAAGTAGGCTTACAAGGTTTCCAAACCCGTAAAATTGCCTTTAACTTAGGCTTATCGGGCAATGCGTTTAAAGAAATGACCAAGTTTATTGCCGCACTTTACAAAGCATACGAAGCTACGGACTCGGCCATGTTCGAAATTAACCCTGTATTAAAAACATCGGACGATAAAATACTAGCCGTAGATGCAAAAGTAAACCTTGATGATAACGCACTGTTTCGTCATCCCGATTTTGCCGCCATGCGTGATACCGCCGAGGAGGATGCCACCGAAGTAGAAGCCAGCGAATCGAACCTAAATTATGTAAAACTTGATGGCAACGTAGGCTGTATGGTAAATGGCGCAGGCCTAGCCATGGCCACTATGGATATTATTAAAATTGCTGGTGGCGAGCCCGCTAACTTTTTAGATGTAGGCGGCACCGCCAATGCAACTACGGTAAAAGCCGCTTTCCACATTATCCTAAAAGACCCTAAAGTAGAAGCCATACTTATCAATATTTTTGGTGGGATTGTACGTTGCGACCGTGTAGCACAAGGCGTTATAGATGCTTACAAAGAAATGGGCAACATACGTGTACCCATTATTGTACGCCTGCAAGGTACCAATGCCGTGGAAGCCAAAAAATTAATCGACGAATCGGGACTAAAAGTTTTTTCGGCCATATTGCTAAAAGAAGCTGCCGATTTAGTATCCGAAGTATTGGCGTAAAAATTATATTCAAAAAAAAAAGAGGCTTCTTTTTGTTAAGAAAGCCTCTTTTTTTTGTTTTTTTTTTCGGAAAATCAAAGCTAGCATTTTATAAATAAAGCTAGCCCCGCTATACGCAATAGTCCTTATTTTCCCCACCCTTAGCAAAATCCCCAAAGGGTAAAATGAGGGCTATTTGCTGCTATCGGGTTTAGGTACGCAGGGTTAGTGCTATTAAGAAAGGTTTTACCGAAGCTAAACCTATAACGCAGCTGCAAATTTTGTAGCTACTGCATCCCAGTTAATTACATTAAAAAACGCAGCCATATAATCGGGACGGCGGTTTTGGTATTTTAAGTAATAGGCGTGTTCCCACACATCCATCCCTAAAATAGGCGTACCCTTTACTTCGGCTATATCCATTAAAGGGTTATCTTGGTTAGGTGTAGATGTAACGGCTAGTGTACCATCTTGCCCTACAATTAACCATGCCCAACCCGAGCCAAAACGGGTTGCACCGGCTTCGGCAAATTTGGTTTTAAAATTATCAAACGAGCCAAATGCAGCATCAATAGCTGTGGCCAGCTGGCCACTTGGGTTACCGCCTGCATTATCGCTCATAATTGTCCAAAATAGCGAATGGTTATAATGCCCACCTCCATTGTTGCGTACAGCAGCGGGGTATTGCGAAATATTTTTACATATTTCTTCGATAGCATTGTTTGCTTCGTTTTTGCCTTCCAATGCCTTGTTTAAATTAGTAACATAAGCTGCATGATGCTTGCCGTGGTGTATTTCCATGGTTGTAGCATCAATATGTGGTTCTAATGCGTTGGTTGCGTAGGGTAACGCGGGTAGTTCAAATGCCATAATATTGTTTTTTAGATTTTTTTTTTAAATTTTGTTTACAAATATAGCCTAAGCCTTTTAAAAAATGCTAAAATTAATGTTAGGATTTTCGTTTTTTTATAAAAAAGTTTTTAATTAATTGGCTACACTGGTTATCTAATACGCCGCCTATACATACGGTTTTGGGATGTAAAACAGAACTTTGTAAACGCTTAAATCCCCGTTGAGGGTCGTAAGCACCAAATACAATACGGCTAATTTGTGTCCAATACGAAGCACCAGCACACATTACACAAGGTTCGAGGGTTACATATAAAGTGCAATTAACCAAGTATTTGGCACCCAAAAAATTAGTAGCTGCCGTAAAAGCCTGCATTTCGGCATGGGCGGTAACATCGTTTAACCGTTCAGTTAGGTTATGCCCTCGGCCAATAATGCGGCCATTGGCTACAATAACGGCTCCTATGGGTATTTCATCAGCTTCATACGCTAAATTGGCCTCTTTTAATGCTTCTTGCATAAAAAACTCATCTTTGGCAGGCAAAAAATCGTTTTCAAAATTTATATATTTCATGTTTTTTAAAGATGGGTTATATATTATAAAAAGAGATTTAATTACCAAGCATAATTTGAATTAAAACACAAAGCTAGAATTATTCTAAATCAATTTTAATTAAAACAAAAATATAACTATTGATGTTACCAAATATTATCATCACAATTAGGGATAAATAAATTTGAAAACTTTTTCTATAACCGATATCGAAAACCTTACTGGTATAAAAGCACACTCCATACGTATATGGGAGCAACGGTACAATATTATCAGCCCTAAACGAACTCAAACCAATATACGCTATTATGATGATAATGATTTATGCTTGTTTTTAAATATTGCTACATTAATAGAAAACGGATATAAAATAAGCAAAATTGCCGAACTAAATTCGGCTGAAATATGTGAAACTGTAAAAACCTTACGGTTAGATTATTATAACGTAAACGTTCAGGTACAAAGCCTATCAAACGCTATGTTAAAAATGAATGAAACCGAGTTCGACCAAATATTTGAAGAGTGCATTGCAAGCCTAGGGCTACAACAAACTATCGAAAACATTATTTTCCCTTTTATGCGAAAGGTGGGCTTTATGTGGCAGGTGGGGGCTATTAATATTGCCCACGAACATTTTGCAACACATAAAATAGAACAACGATTAATAGCCGAACACACGCATCTAAAACAAAAAACCAATGAAAATCAAAAAAAATATTTGCTTTTTTTGCCTCCCAACGAAACCCACCAAATAGGCCTATTATACACCCAATACCTGCTTAAACTTACTGGGCACAAGGTTTTATACTTAGGTCAAAACTTACCCTTCGAAAGCCTTAAACAAGCCGCATACTATTTCGAACCGCATTATGCTTTAACTGCACTTACCGTTGCCAACCCTAATTGGGATACACTAACCTTAATTAATAAAATTTTAGAAAACCTAGGCAATATAAAATTATTGGTTGCTGGTGCGCTTATTCATCACATACAATTACCTAATAATCCACAATTAATTTCTATAAACAACATGTTTGCCTTTAAACATAGCATTGGCTTATAGTTTATAAAGATAATATCTGGGTTGTGATACCTATCTTAATATCAAAATCTACTTCGCTATCTTTGGGATGTACTTTTTTATCAAAAAAATCTACCTTTTGTTTTTGTAAGGTCAAATTTTGAGTCAAATTTTTTATTATTTTCGCCTTATGCTACAAGCTTCAAACATTTATAAAAATTATGCTAAGCTAACAATACTTAAAGGAGTAAACCTTACGGTAAATACAGGCGAAATAGTAAGTATTGTAGGTGCATCGGGGGCAGGTAAAAGTACTTTGTTACATATTATAGGCACTTTGGATAAACCTAGCCACGGAAATGTACTTATAAAAGGGGTAGATGTTACCGCACTAAATGCCAAGCAATTAAGTGTTTTTAGAAACCGTAATTTGGGTTTTATTTTCCAGTTTCATCATTTACTGCCCGAGTTTACCGCATTGGAAAACGTGTGCATACCTGCTTTTATAGCCAAAAAATCTAAAGCCGAAGCCGAAAAACAGGCCTTGTTTTTACTCGATATATTGGGCTTAAAAGATAGGGCCAAGCATAAACCCAATACCTTATCAGGGGGCGAGCAACAAAGAGTTGCCGTAGCTAGGGCATTAGTAAATAACCCAGCCTTGGTGCTGGCTGATGAGCCTTCGGGTAATTTAGATTCGGCTACAGCCAAAGAATTGCACCAGTTATTTTTTGATTTGCGCAAGCAGTTAAACCAAACCTTTGTTATTGTTACCCATAATAACGAATTGGCCAACATGGCCGACCGTAAAATTACCATGCTTGATGGCTTAATAGCGTAATAAATTATGCCGAAAAAAAACTTAATTACCGCCGCCAATAACCCACTTGCCTACCAATTGGCTTGGTATATAAAGAATCAAGAAATCCATTTTTGCGATAATGCCCAGCACCAGCATATTATACCAGCATATAGCAGCAGCTCATTCGCACATCAGTTTTTAAAGTATTGTTTAACCCATAATATTGATAGAGTTTTTGCTTTAAAGGTGCAAGAAATAGCAGCTTTGGCCGAAAGCGAAATTTTATTTAAAGAGTTTGGTATTGAGTTGATGCTTGTACAACCAGCTGTTTTACAACATATAAAATCGATTATTAAAAGCAATGCCGTAATTGAGGTAAATAATTTTAGTGCTTTTTCGGCTGCGGTATTAAAAGTGGGTTATCCCGAAAAAATAGTTTGGTGGGGTAGGGCCGATTTAAGCGGGCAATTTTATCAGTTAAACGATACGCATAATGCCAATATATTATGGAATAAAGAGGGTATTTTATCATTTTTGCAAGCAAGTAAGTTACTACAACAAAGCGAATTTACGCCTTTATATATTTATCCTAATAAGCCAATGCTAGTAAAAGCCTTGTGTATAAATGGTGCTGTATTTTATGGTAGCGAAATTAGTGAAAGTACCGACTTGGTGTTTAAAAACTTACAGGTTAAATTTAATTTAAAAGGTTTTTTTGAACTAACCCTACTCGATGGTAAATTGTTTTTTTTTAAAACGCTTACAACATGAATTTAAAATATTCGGATTTCGATGATCAATTTAACGCTTTTGTGTTCGAACTGAACGATGTATTATTCCCAGTAAAAGATTACGATTTACAGGTATATTACCTATTTGCCAATTTTTTAGAATACCTAAAACCACAATTTAATGCCGCCGAAATTATCAAATTTGTTAAACGCCAATACGATATTAGCGGAAACACAGGAATGTTTGAAGCCTTACAGCTAGCTTTTAATATTGACGATAGTTACCAACAAAATTTAATTCGGTTGTTTAATAATGCCCAATTACCTTTAAAATTATTGCTTTATAAAGAGGCTTTAACCCTATTGCAAGAAATTATTATAAACCGTAAGCAGGTTTTTATACTTGCGCCTGATAATGTTAAAAAAGAACTCAATAAAATAAAACAAACCGAATGGCATGGTATGGACCCATTTTTAAAATTATATTTTGATGAAGAAATTGGTGTTTTCCCTATCGAGGTTATGTTTAGATATTTTAAAAACACGCACAAATTAAAAAACAACGAGATAGTAATGGTGGGCAAAACAAGCAAAAATATATTTTTAGCCAAATTGTTAGGCATTAAATTTATTAATGTAATGCAGTAACTGTAAAACTTTTTTTAATAAATTGCCGTTGTTTAAAATACCAATTATTAACCAGTTAAAGAGGTTTTAAATAATTACTTAATCTTATCAAATCATATAATATCCATCATGAAAAAAATATACCATATTGCTCTATTCTTTTTTGTTACAATTATTTCAATATCTTGCCGTAAAAACTCAATAACCAAAGATATAGACAATACCGTACCTAGCACAGGTTCAAGTGCCGACCGCATAAAAGATTCTCTTTTTTTATACGCAAAGCAAGTTTATTTGTGGAACGAGTCTTTACCATCCTACGGCGTATTTAAACCAAGGCAATATACAAGTGCAGGTACCGATTATGGTAATTTTAATAAAGTACTATTTCAAATTACCCGTTACGGGATAAACCCAAACACAAGCCGCCCTTTTGAATATGATAAGGATTACCCAAATCAAACTAAATATTCTTTTATTGAAGATTTGGTAGCCAACGGAGAAATTGCGAGCATACCAAATAAATACGCTATAAACGCCAATGGGCAAGCTAACGATGTTGGTTTAGGATATGAACCTGTGGGAAGTTCATCTAATTTTTCGTTATATATAAGATTTGTAACTCCAGGTTCACCAGCCGAAAAAGCAGGCATAAAAAGAGGTTATTATTTCAATAACATAAACGGAATTAGTTTTGGAAGTAATTTTGATAATGAAGTAAACAATTTGAATACACAGCTTGATAAAAATACAATTACTATAGTTGGTAAACGCCAAGATGGTTCGGATTTTAATATTACCCTAACCCAAACCTCCTACAATGCCAGCCCTATTTATAAAGATAGCATATATGCCGTAGCGGGTAAAAAAATAGGGTATATGGCTTATGCCCGATTTTCGGGATTTAATAATTCGGTAACGGCTTTTAATAGAGTCTTTAATAATTTTGCCAACCAAGGCGTAACTGATTTAGTAATCGATTTACGCTATAACCAAGGTGGGCTTATATCCACTGCCGAGTATCTAATAAATTTAATAGGCCCTAGCCGAATACCTAACAATAGCACATTATTTACCGAGTATTATAATGCTAAAATGCAAAGTGGCGATGTAAGTTTTCTAAAAAACCAAGCTGCTAGAGATGGTAATGGAAACGTAATTATCGAGGAAGGAAAAGTATTAACACTTGCCGATTATTCTTATAAATCCGAGTTTTATGTTACCCGATTTAGCAAAATGGGCTCATTAAACAATATCCAAAACGTTGTATTTATAGTTTCGAAACATACGGCATCGGCCAGCGAACTGGTAATAAACGCCCTAAAGCCCTATATAAATGTAAAAATGGTGGGCAGTACTACCTACGGTAAACCAGTTGGTTTTTTCCCTATCCGTATTGATAAGTATGATGTATATTACTCGATGTTTAGCGTAAAAAACGCAAGAGGCGAAGGCGATTATTTTGCAGGGTTAACACCCGACTATAAAATAGCCGACGACCTTACCAAACAATTTGGCGATTTAAGCGAAACTAACCTTGCCTTAGCAGTATCAAAACTTACAGGAGGTTCGCCTGCTATTGCATCTAAAAAAAGCATGATGGTAAAAGGCGTAAGTATGCAAAATTCATTAACTTCTACCGCACCTGTTAATGATAATGAGTTTAAAGGGATGATAGAAAACAGGTTGCATAAATAGTTTTATTTATATAACAGTTACCTAACTTGCTAGGTGTATATATGCAAGCTAAAAATAAGCAACTAGATAACTAAATTTTGGGCGGTAATATACTGTTGGGTTTATTAATGTGGGCTACTGCTTTTTAATTCAGGTTTACCTACTGCTTAACATTAATAATTAAAAAAATCCGAACAATAATATTGCAACAAAAAATTGTAACAAAAAAAGCTCGGTTTATGCACCGAGCCTTTTAAAAAATTAATATTCGTCTTCGTTAAAAAAGAAGTCATCTTTGGTTGGATAATCAGGCCAAATTTCCTCTATGTTTTCATAAGGTTCGCCATCATCTTCCAGTGCTTGCAAATTTTCGATTACTTCAACTGGTGCACCAGAGCGTATGCCGTAATCTATCAATTCGTCTTTTGTAGCTGGCCAAGGAGCGTCTTCCAAGTGTGATGCCAATTCTAGTGTCCAATACATATTTTATAGGATTTTATTTATTTTGCAAAAATAATTTAAAAAACCATTTAACCTAAAAAACTTATCCACATTTTTACAATCTGGGTATCCATATATATTCGGGTGTTTTTAAGTCGAACGCTATTTTGCGAGAAAGGATAAACAGGTAATCGGATAGCCTATTAAGGTACACCATTACTTTATCATCAACAAAATTATCTAAGGCCAAGTTTACCACGCCTCTTTCGGCTCTTCGGCACACGCAGCGGGCAATATGGCAATGCGATATTAAAACATCGCCCCCAGGCAAAACAAAATGCTTTAATGGGGGTAAATACTCGTTTATTTTATCTATTTCTGTTTCCAGGAGTTCGATATCCGAAGGTAATAAATCGGGAAGTTTTTGTTTAGATTTTTCGGGGTCGGCAGCTAAAACGGCACCAATGGTAAATAAACGGTCTTGTATTTCTTTTAAAATTATATTTTCGCTTTCGCTAGATACCTGATCACGAATTAAACCTATGTACGAGTTTAACTCATCAACGGTACCGTAAGCCTCAATTCTAATATGGCTTTTGGGTACACGTGTACCGCCAATAAGCGATGTTAGGCCTTTATCGCCTGTTTTGGTGTATATTTTCATTTTTATTTTTTAGTTAAACATTAGCAAGGGCAATATGTTTTTATTTTTTAAAGTTGGATATTCACGCTCTTTATGGCGTTAACGATTGCAGCGGTATCCTTTTTTCTCCCTAGCCCAGTTTCCCACTTCGGGGGCTAGGGGGAGGGCTAGGGAGAAAAAAGATATAGCCGAAAGCGTGTTACCTGCCTGCGCAGGCAGGTAACGCCCAAGTAATTTAATTTAAAATATTTTTCATTGAAATTTAGCCTTTCTAAATTAAACAAATTATAAACTTAGCTTTTTTAAATTAGCTTCAAAGTATTTACAAAAACTACTAATGGGGCATATTTCACATTTGGGGCTTCGGGCTACACAAATGTAGCGGCCATGCAATATGAGCCAGTGGTGGGCAATAAATATTTTATCCTTAGGGAGATATTTGGTTAATTGTTTTTCTACGGCTAGTGGGGTGGTAGCTTTTAGGGTTAAACCCAATCGGTTGGCAACCCTAAATACATGGGTATCAACCGCCATTGCGGGGGCGTTAAATATTACCGAGGCAATTACGTTAGCCGTTTTACGGCCTACGCCAGGCATTTTTTGTAAATCGTTAATATCCGAAGGTACGGTACTGCCAAAATCGTTTACCAAAATTTTTGCCATACCTACCAAGTGTTTTGCTTTATTATTGGGGTAACTTACCGAACGTATATAAGTAAATACCTCATCGGGGCTGGCTTGCGCCAAAGGTTCGGGCGTGGGGAAACGTTCGAAAAGCCTGGGCGTTACCGTATTAATGCGCTTATCGGTACACTGTGCCGATAAAATAACGGCTATAAGTAGTTCGTAAGGGTTGGTGTAATTTAGCTCGGTTTCGGCATTGGGCTGGTGGGCCTCAAAATACTCGATAAATAAACGGTAGCGTTGTGTGCGTAGCATGTACGAAACTAAAAAAAAATCGGAAAACAATTTTAATTGCTTCCCGATTTTTTTTTTACTTATTGCAATGATTTTGAATAAGCTAAAATTTGGTTAATGGTTTCCTGTTTAGGCTGTTTTACCAAATTATTTAAACTTGGTTTAATTAAATCATAAAACAGGGCTTCGTTTTTGTTTAAAGTGTCTAATGCCAAGTTACCATCGGCCTTGTCTTGTAGCAAGGTGTTTAAAATTTTTGTAGAGGTTGCAATCATAATTTTTAATTTATTTATTAAAAACTAAACGACAACTCGCCTCCAATATTTCAACCTTTTTTAAATAAATTACATTTTTAAAGTAACTTCTTTGTTACCTACAAGCATTTTCCTAAGATTGTTTAAGGCATAGCGCATACGCCCCAAAGCGGTATTGATGCTTACATTGGTTAAATCGGCAATTTCTTTAAAACTTAACTCGCCGTAATGGCGCATAATAAGCACTTCTTTTTGCTCGTCGGGCAGTAAGTGGATTAGTGATTTTAAATCGGCGTAGGTTTGTTCTTTAATCATTTTTTCTTCCATACTTTCATCATGTATGCCTAATACATCAAAAATATCGAAGCCATCGCTGTTTACAATCGTTGGCGATCGTTTTTCTTTTCTAAAATAATCAATCACTAGGTTGTGGGCAATGCGTAACACCCAAGGTAAAAACTTACCTTCTTCGTTGTATCTACCTGCTCGTAAAGTTTTAATTACTTTTATAAACGTATCTTGAAAAATATCTTCGGCCAAGTACTCATCTTTAACCAATAAATATATAGAAGTATAAATTTTAGATTTATGCCTAGTTACTAATTCGGAAAGTGCTTCTTCTTTCCCTTTAAGGTATAAGTTAATTAAATCTTGGTCGGTACTTATGGATTGAATGTTCATAAAACTCTTTATTAAAATTTGCTAAAATTGTTAATTTAGTAGAGTTTTTTTCTATATGAACTTGGTTTAAGGGTGTAATTGTATTGCCAAATAAAAGATAAATTTTATTAACAACAAAATTTTAAATGTTTTTTATTCGAGATATTTTTTGATTTGTGTTAGGCTTAGCTGCCAGCAGGTATTAAAACCTTATAGGCTTGGCAATATATTTTTAATCGATTAACCATTAAACGGCCACATTTTCAATAATTTATCATCACTTACCGATAATAAATTTTGGCCATTTGCCAGCCAGTAAATTTGGTTTACCGATAAGCGATGCCCATTTGTTTTTTTATCAATACTTAGGTTTTTATAAAGGCTAAAATCCATACTGCGCCATATTTTTATGCTTTTATCGCGGCTACAAGTGGCAAAATAGGGTAGGTGTGGGTGAAAAGTAATTTGATAAATAGCAAATAAATGGGCTATAATTGTTTTTTGGCAAAGCCAATGTTGTGTATCCCAAATTTTTAGCTGTGCATCACGCGAGCCTGTAAGCATTACTTGCCCATCGGGCGAAAAAGCAATTGCACCCACGCCCATATTGTGAGCTTCAAAATTATTGATAAAAGTATAATCATCAAGCTGGTATAGGCGAACCATATTATCATTTGATGCGGTGGCGAGTATATTTAAGGCTACATTAAAATCAAAACTCCTTATTTTTTGGTTGCCCGATGTAAAGCGATGGATAATTTTTTGTTCGTTTATGTTTATAATAATAATTTCGCCTGCATCGGTGGAAACCAATAACTCGTTTTTATGTGCCAAATATTTTATACAAAAAACCGCAGATGTAGCCTCTATAGAAAATTGTAATACGCCACTTTCAGTATCAAAAAACAAAATATGCCCATTGCTACAACCTGCTACCAATAAACTATGTGCAACAATAATTTCTAGGGCATAAACCGTGTGTGTAATTGGACTAAAAAGCCGCAAAAATTGATCGCTATCTGTATCCCATTCTACAATCCCTTTATCATTACCAGCGGTGTAGCAAAGTTTTTTTGTGGGATGCGCCACAACAGCATAAATAGGGTTATTATGCCCCACTAAATTAATAGCTTCCATTGTTATGGATGTCTTTTTTCTAAGTTTTTAGCAATATCGGTTAAAGAAAACCTTTTTTCGCGTAGTAAAACTAGTAGGTGAAACACAAGGTCGCTAGCTTCGTTTACAAAATCAACATCGGTTTCGGCCAGGGCGGCAATAACGGTTTCAACCCCTTCTTCACCCACTTTTTGGGCAATTTTATTGATACCTTTTTGCTGTAAACTGTTAATATACGACCCTTGGCGGGGATTGTTATACCTTTCATTAACAATATTTTCGAGCTCAAAAATAAAGTTTTGGTTATATGCTGTATTAAAGCAACTGCGGGTACCATTGTGGCAAGTAGGCCCTTGGGGCAATGCGGTAATAAGTATGGTATCTTGGTCGCAATCCACTGTTATGTTTTTAACAATTAAAAAATTGCCACTATCTTCTCCCTTAGTCCATAAACGGTTTTTCGACCGTGAAAAAAAAGTTACTTTTTGCTCGGCTATGGTTTTTTGGTAAGCATCGGCATTCATATAGCCCAACATTAACACTTCAAGCGTTTGCTGGTGCTGAATAATTACGGGTAATAAACTGGCTTTGGTAAAATCGGGCTGGGTGTTCATAAAATTTTAATGGGTATGTGTGTAATACATCGTTTATTAAGTTGTAAAATGAACTTATTACACAATTAATTTATTAGTTAAATTTAAGTCAAAATTTTGTGTTTACTTTATTAAATATTTTCTACTATTTTTTTTTCAAAGGTAGCGTAAATTAATATTATCCCGAGTTCGATTATTAAACTTTAGTGTAATTTGCTGTTAATCAATATTATTTACGATTTTAGAGCGTTAACGATGCCTGCCTGCGCAGGCAGGGCAGTGGCTCGCCTGCTGGCCGGCAGGCATCCTTTTTATTTATTGTCCCCATTTCCCCCTTTGGGGGCTAGGGGGAGGGGCAATAAATAAAAAGATATAACGCACAGCGTGTTAAAACGCCCAAATTATAATCATAGTTATAATAAATAGAATTTTTATTGATTAGAAGCAGGTAATTAATATAGATTACTTCTCAATTTTGTGTGGGTAATATTTTACCTTTAATCAAATATTTTTAATAGGCATTTTTTTTTAATTACTTTTTCCTTGATGAAAAAGTAACAAAAAATCCTGCCTGTCCGGGCAGGCAGGCAAGGCTTGCTGTTGTTTTGTCGGGTATGCTCAATAAATTTTTAACGGCGCAATTCGAGGCGCATTAAAAATTCAAAAGGTAAAATTCAAAAACCTTTCAAGCGTTTAAACTTTTTTAATTTTTAATTTTGACTTTATCGGCATCCCACTCCAAACAACAGCCTGCATGCGCAGGCAGGCTAGGTCGTCCCTAATCGCAGACCTGTTTAATGGGAGTAAAATTTAATTTTATTCCACAGTTTTTAACGAAGAATCCAAATAAAGTTCGTAGAAGATACATCGGTAGATTTTTCAAATGAAATTACCATCTGCCTAAAATAGTTTATAAAAATTACATCAATGTTGCTTTAATAATTTAGATTTAAGAATTCTATTTGAAGTCGGGGCGAGTTATGTATTAACCAGAGTTATCAATAAATCTAAGATTCCAGTTGCATTTAAAAAATAATATTCTTACTTTCGCAGTCCGTAAAAAAGCGGAAAATTAATATTCAATAAGTAAGAAATGAATCAATACGAAACCACTATCATTCTTACCCCGTTGTTATCAGAAGAAGTTGCCAAAGAAGTAATTGCAAAATTCTCTAAAATACTTACTGATAACGGAGCCGAAATTGTTATGGAAGACAATTGGGGTTTGAAAAAACTTGCGTATGCGATTGAAAAAAAATCGACAGCGTACTATCACCTTACTGAGTATAAAGCTCAGGGTGAGGTTATCGGCAAATTAGAAATCGAATTAAAACGTGATGAGCGTGTAATGCGGTTTTTAACAATTAGTTTAAACAAACATGCAGTTGCGTACAACGACAAAAAACGTACTGGTGCATTTAACAAGAAAAAAACAGAAACGGTGGAGGCTGTAGTAAACTAATGGCAAAAGATCAAATCCAGTATGTTACCGCCCCCAAGGTGGACGATAACAGAAAAAAATATTGCCGTTTTAAGAAAAACGGTATCAAATACATTGATTATAAAGACGGAGATTTTTTGTTAAAATTTATTAACGACCAAGGTAAAATTTTACCTCGCCGCTTAACAGGTACTTCGTTAAAATATCAACGTAAAGTAGCACAGGCTGTTAAAAGAGCCCGTCATATTGGCATATTGCCTTTTGTAACCGATGGTTTAAAATAATAGGAGGCTAAAAAAATGCAAATTATACTAAAACAAGACGTAAAAAACCTAGGCGAAAAAGACGATATCGTTACTGTAAAGCCAGGATATGGTCGCAATTACTTAATCCCGCAAGGCCATGCTGCTATGGCTACCGAGTCGGCCCGTAAAGTATTGGCCGAGAATATTAAACAAGCTCAGTTTAAACAAGAAAAAATTAAAATGGATGCCGATGCAGTTGCGCTACGTTTAGCCGATGTTACTTTAACTATTGGTGCTAAAGCTGGCGAAACTGGTAAAATATTTGGTGCTGTAAATACCATCCAAGTATCGGATGCCTTAAAAAAATTAGGCTTTGATGTGGATAGAAGAAGAATAACTTTTGAAACTGATGTGAAATTTGTAGGCGATTATATTGCCAACTTAAACCTACATAAGGAAGTAAAAGTTCAAGTTCCGTTTGCGGTAGTAGCCGAGTAATTTTTTAAAATCGAGCAATCGATACTATATTTAATGCTTCCTAACTAAAATTTAGGAAGCATTTTTTTTTAATAGCCTACATGCCCACCCGAAAAATGAGTAAAAAAAATAAGCCTAACCCTTTTAAATTAATAGCTAAGGTATTGATGAAAATTGTGTTGTGGTTTTTGGCCATCACTTTTGCATGGGTGCTACTATACAAATTTATAAACCCACCCGTAACTTATTTGATGCTACAACGGGGTTTCGAAAAACAATGGGAGGGTAAAAGCTGGAAGCTGCAAAAGCGCTGGAAAAACTACGATGAAATATCCAATAACCTAAAAAAAGCAACCATAGCGGGCGAAGATGCAAGGTTTATGGTACATAATGGCTTCGATTTTAAAGCGATGGAACGGGCTTTTGAGCGTAATAAAAGCGGTAAAAAATTACGTGGCGGTAGCACCATTAGCCAGCAAACGGCAAAAAATGTTTTTTTGTGGGGTGGGAGGTCGTACCTGCGTAAAGGCTTTGAGGCGTACTTTACCGTACTAATAGAATTGCTGTGGAGCAAACAACGAATTTTAGAAATATACCTAAATGTTATTGAAACTGGTGATGGCATGTACGGTGTGCAAGTAGCTACGCAAACCTATTATGGTACTGGTTGCCAAAGCCTAAGCAAAGCTAAAGCCGCTTTATTAATAGCCTGCTTACCCAACCCTAGGCGATGGAACCCAGCCCAACCTACGCCTTATATTTACCACCGCCAATATTTAATATTACGTAATATGCGTAATTTAAGTAGGGTAAGATTGTAAAAGAGTTTAACTTTAGGGTATTATGTTGTTTAAAAACGTTTTTAAAATGCACTCAAAAAAACAACTAAACTTTTGGGGTAAAAATGGCTGTTTTGAATTTAAAAAAAATGTATTTGCAAAGATAAAATGGTTGTTTAAAATAGATACTTTTTTTAGGCTATATTTTAATAAACAAGTAATTACATAAAAAACATACACTTTGCTTTAATAGCGTGTAACTTCAAAACTGCTTAAACCACCTTTTAAATGTATGTAAATTTTATTGGCCGATTTGTTAAAATTACTAGTTTCGTAAACACCTTTCCCTAAATTATTAAAGCCAACAAACTCTTTTGCCGATAGCCCCGAGTTTACATTTATACGGCAGCCCGATTGTTCGGGAACTTTAATATCTACGCTGGCTACACCTGTTTCGGCGGTTAATGTAGTATTGTTAAATTTATTGCCTAGGGTAATGTTAAAAGCTGCTGCGCCACCTTTTACGATAGCATTATTTATTTTAAAGTTTGTTAAATCTAAATCTATTTCGCCAGCACCTATATTGGCTTCAATATCCCATAATGGGTTAACGTTTAATGCTATTTCTAAATCACTTAACTTATTACTTTTGAATGTATTGTTATGGTTTTTATTGTTATTTAATTCGATGGTTGCGCTGGTATCGGTTTCGGTTTTTTTGAGCATAAATTTTTTAAATGCTCCTTTTACATCGGCATCTAAAAGTTGATTGGTACTATCGTTAATAGCAAATGAACCTGCTGCACCATTTATAATTAGTTTGGCGGTTTTATAGCGGGTATCGTAATCTTCGCTATACGATGTAGTTTCGGTACTATCTGTTGTTTCGTTGTATTCATCGGTTTCATTCTCAAAAAAATTTAGTTCATGATTTTTATGATTACTATTTGGTTGTATGCCTTTATAAACAAATAAACTTAATACCAATACCGTAAATACAGCAACAATAGGTATCCCAACTTTAGGGTCGGTTTTTGATGTTATAATATTTACACCAATAAGTATAAGTAACACAGGCCAAAATCGCCATATTTGCGACCACGCAAATTCAATAATATTAAAGTTTTCGAGCAGTAAAAGTGTACCGAAAAATATGAGGATAATGCCCCAAAATATTTTTTTAGATTTCATAATTTAGGTATATTAAAGTGTTTCGGTGTTTTTGTTTTCGGGTTCTGTTTTATCGATTTCGGTGTCAATAAAAGGCTTCTCCTCTTCATGTTTAACAGGTTCGGGGTCTGTATATTTTTTAAAATCGCTTGTATCAAATTCTTTGGCTGCTGCCTCTTGCTTGGCACCTTTAAACAAAATACTTAATCCTATAAATACAAATATTAAAGGCCAAAGCTTGCCTACATTAAACCAATCGGGTATAATATTAAATTCGTCCAGCAAAAAGTACGAACCTAAGGCAATCATAATTAAACCACCTATTAGGCTACCATTAATTTTTTCTTTGCTTCTTTTGCGTTTATTTAGGTTACTAAAAACCGAATCGTTATTTACTGGAGGTTCGTAAATACCCGAAAAACTATTTTCGGGTACGGCAATCCATAAAATAATGTATATCCATAAACCTCCTCCACCAAAAAAAGTGGCTAATACAAAGGCTATTCGTACCCAAGTTACTTCTAACTGAAAGTAATCGGCTAGGCCAGCTGCTACACCTGCAACCATTTTATCGTTCAGGTTTCTTGTTAATTTTTTCGACATTTTTTTAAATTTAATTGCTATTTTTTACGATTGTACTAAAAGCGATTTAATAATAATTTGCTCGGTATAGGCATGGGCACTCATTTGTAAAGTATGGGTAATAGCCATGGCTATATCTTGTGGCTGTACAAAGTTTTTGGGTACATTAGTTAAGCCTTCCCACGAGTGTGTAAAGGTAGCTCCAGGCAATATTGCGGTTACTTTTACCCCATATTTTTTTAATTCTTCTCGCATTACGTTATTAAGACTTAGCATGGCTGCTTTTGTTACACAATACGAACCGGCATGTGCTAAAGTTTCGATACTTGCTACCGAGCAAATATTAAAAATATGCCCAGCACCGTTGCTACGCATGTTTTTACCTATCTCTTTATAAAAATAATAGGCCGATAGTAGGTTGGTTTGTATCTGCGAAAGCAAAATATCATCGGCCTCATCTAATATAAAAGATGGTTTAAATATACCTGCATTATTTACCAATACATTGATATTTCCTAATGCCTTTGCGGCCAATTGTGTAAATGCGCTTACCTGTGTTTTTACGCCACAATCGCAGGCACCTATAAAAATTATTTGTTGCTTATGGGCTTGAGGTATTTGAGATTTTAGGACTTCTAAATCCTGTATATTGCGGGCACAAAGTGCCAAATTATGGCCATTTTTAGCCATTTCAATGGCTATTGCTTTACCTATTCCTTTGCTTGCGCCGGTTATTAAAACGTTCATATTTTATTTATTAAGTTTTTATGGTTAATATGAGTATGAATATTAACCTATGGTGTAATTTACTGTAAACAAGTTTATTACTGTTATAGTGCGTTAACAATTGCAACGGCCTGCCTGCTGGCAAGCAGGTAGTGAAAAGCGTGTTACCTGCCTGCGCAGGCAGGTAACGCCCAAATCATTCTCAAAATTATAAAAATATGTTTTATTCATTGTAACTCGGGTATTAATAAATGTAATCAATAAAAAATCTTATTTTTAAAAAAATTTTTGTTATGCTATTTTATCATTTTGGCAAGTATATATTATTATTAAAAGCTGTTTTTAGGAAGCCCGAGAAATTCAGCATCTACAAAGCCGAAATTTTTAGGGAGATGGTTGATATTGGCTTAGGCTCGCTAGGTATTATCAGCATTATTTCGGTTTTTATTGGGGCGGTTACAACAGTACAAACTGCTTTTCAGCTGGTTAGCGATTTAATACCCAAATCGGTTATTGGCGGTATTACCCGCGATTCTACCATTTTAGAACTTAGCCCAACTATATGTTCGCTGGTACTGGCGGGTAAAATAGGCTCCAGCATAGCCTCGCAAATAGGCACTATGCGGGTAACCGAACAAATAGATGCACTAGAAATAATGGGTATAAATGCCCCAGGTTATTTGATATTGCCCAAGGTTGCGGCAGGCGTAATGATGATACCTATGCTGGTAATAATCTCTATTTTTTTAAGTATTACAGGTGGTTACTTGGCAGGTACGGCATCGGGAGCTGTTACCGCAGCCGAATTTATACAAGGCCTTACCACTAATTTTAACCCATTTACGGTAACTATTGCCATGGTTAAAGCGGTAGTTTTTGCCATTATTATTACTACGGTATCGGCTTACCAAGGTTTTTATACCAATGGTGGCGCATTGGAGGTAGGCCAATCGAGCACCAAGGCAGTAGTAATAAGTTGCATTGCCATTTTAGCTGCCGATTATATTATAGCACAACTATTATTATGATAGATATTAAAGATATTAGAAAAAGCTTTGGCGAAAACGAAGTTTTAAAAGGCATAAGTGCCAGTTTTAAACCTGGTGTAAGTACGCTTATTATTGGCGGCTCGGGCTCGGGAAAAACTACTTTGATGAAATGTATGGTAGGATTGCATGAACCTAATGCCGGTAATGTGGTATATGATGGTAGAGATTTTACTTCATTATCGTTTGAGGAAAGAATTGATATTAGAAAAGAGATTGGGATGTTGTTTCAAAGTTCGGCCTTGTTCGACTCAATGTCGGTAGAAAAAAATATCCTGTTTCCGCTAAATATGTTTACCGATATGCCTAGAAGCGAAAAAAAAGACCGTGTAAATTTTGTATTGGAACGGGTAAACTTAGCAGGCAAAAATAAGCTTTACCCAGCCGAGCTTTCGGGTGGGATGAAAAAACGTGTGGGCATAGCCCGAGCCATTGCCATGAACCCCAAATATTTGTTTTGTGATGAGCCAAACTCGGGCCTGGACCCTAAAACCTCTATTCTTATTGATGAATTGATACAAGAAATTACCATCGAAAATAATATTACTACCATTGTGGTAACGCATGATATGAATTCGGTAATGGGTATAGGCGAGCATATTATATTTTTACACCAAGGGCAAAAATGGTGGGAAGGCTCTAATAAAGAAATTACCGCTACCGATAATAAAGAACTTAACGAGTTTGTATTTGCTACCAAACTTATGGAAACATTACTTAAAAAATAAAACAAAAATATAGCAATGGCTGTACCCATTATTACTGCGCTTAGTCCGCAATATTGGCAAGATTACGAATTATTAGATTGTGGCGATTTTGAAAAACTTGAACGCTTTGGCGAATTAATTTTAATACGCCCCGAACCACAAGCCGTATGGCCCAAAATATTGCCCGAAAGCGAGTGGACAAAGCAACACCATATACGCTTTAAAGGCCGTAGTGCCACCAGTGGCGAGTGGGTTAAAAAAACAAAGGACGTACCCGATAGGTGGCATATTAGCTATGCCAACCCCGATGTAAAAATAAAGTTTCGGCTTGCTTTAACATCATTTAAGCATGTGGGTATTTTTCCAGAACAGGCGGTAAATTGGGATTATATTTCAACCGCTATTGCGGCCTTTAAAACGCCTAAACCCAAAATACTTAACCTATTTGCCTACACAGGCGGTGCATCATTAATAGCTAAGGCGGCTGGTGCCGATATTACCCATGTGGATTCGATAAAGCAAGTGGTAAGCTGGGCTAGCGAAAACCAAGAATTATCTGGTTTAAAAGATATGCGCTGGGTGGTAGAGGATGCCTTAAAGTTTGTACAACGCGAACTAAAACGAGGAAACAAATACAACGGCATTATACTGGACCCACCTGCTTATGGCCATGGCCCTAAAGGCGAAAAATGGAAGCTGGAAGACCATATACAAACCATGATGAAAGATGTGGTACAACTGCTGGACCCCAACGAACATTTTTTAATACTTAACACGTATTCTTTAGGGTTTTCGCCCATTATTGTCGAAAACTTAATTAAAGGCGCATTTCCAAAAGTAAAAAACCTTGGTATTGGCGAGTTGTATTTGGCAGCCAAAAGTGGAGTTAATTTACCGTTGGGGGTTTTTGGGAGGTTTAAATCAACATTCGGGTAGGTGAAAATATAAATCATACGCTGTGGTGCGTGTTCTCACTTAATAATAAAAAAAACGTTAAGTTATTGTATATTAAATTATTAAAAAAACAGTGTTGCTTAGTGCCACGCACCACAGCGGTGGTTTTAATAAGCCGCTTATGGTTCAAAATTTTTCTTTCATCCCTAGTAATCCAAATAAACCACCTGTATGTATCATTAGTATTTTAGTTCCATTTAAAAAATTATTTTTCGAGGCTAAATCTAGTATGGCATACAAGGTTTTGGCGGTATAAACTGGGTCGATTAATATACCTGTTGCCGATGTAAAATCTTTAATAAAATTAATTAATGTAGCCTGTGTTTTTGCATATCCTCCAAAGTGGTAATGGGTATGTAGCTGGTAAGTGGTGGGTTTTAGCAGTAGTTTATCAATTTCGTGTTTTAAAAAATCGCCATTTTTTAGTGCCACAACTGCGTGTATTTGGCTGTTTAAATTTTGTTGGCTTAGCCCATTTATAATGCCTGCCACGGTGGTTCCAGTGCCTGCCGAGCAAAAAATATGGTCGTAATAGCTGTTTAGCTCGCTAATAATTTCGCGGCAACCTAGCTCGGCTTCGTAGCCCGCCCCTCCTTCAGCTATAAAATAAGCTAAGGCATCATTACTAAAATGCTGTTTATATAATTGGCTTTTGTTTTTATATGTTTCCCTATCTACAAAATTAAGCTGCATACCAAATAGTTTGCACATTGCCAGTACTTCGTTGTTTATGTTTTCGCCACGTACAAAAGCCGTAGTTTTAAAGTTAAATTTTGCTGCTGCCGCAGCTGTGGCCAATAAATGGTTCGAGTACGCACCACCAAAGGTTACTAAATGTGTTTTGCCTTGTTGCTGGGCTTTTAATAAATTGTATTTTAGTTTGCGCCATTTGTTGCCCGATATAAAAGGATGTATTAAATCATCGCGTTTAAAAAATAAGCGAATGCCCAAATCCCGAAAAGGGTTATAAAATATTTCCTCTTCGGGGCTATTAAAATCAAAAGTTAGCATAATTATTTATTGGCCTATGCCAAAACCTATGCCTGCGGTAACAGCCTGGTATTTACTAATGCTGTAAGTGCTGTATAACCTAAAAAAAGCGAGTTGAATTTGAAAGCCAATGTTACCTCTTAGGGCGGCTAAATCGGTTTGTTGTAGGCTTACGGGGTTGGTAATGGTGCTATATGGTTGTGCTGGTGTGAGTGGGTTGGCAACTATAAAATCGCCTTTTACGCCAATATCTGTTTTGGAGGTATTGTAGCTTAAACTTACAAAGGGGGTAAAGGCAGCTAGTTTTTTTGATACAATTACATCGGCCGATATGCCCGAAAATTTACCTTCTACCCGTTGGTTTAAATTTTTACCGCTTTTGCTTTCGTCTAGCTGGTCGGCTATAGCAATAAGGCGTTCGAATTTAACTTGGCTGTAAGAAAACGCTAAGGCAATATCAATAGGAACTAATTTGCCTACCTTACCTGGGAAAATTAACGAAGTAAGTTCGTGTTTGGCACCGAAGCCTAGCACACTAAAGCGGCCATAGCTATTATTACCTATTTTAGGGGTGTAGCGTATAGATATATCGGTGTTTTTTATAACGCCCACGGTAAGTTGCAATTGTGGCGTGGGTACTATATTTAAGCCCGAGCCATTGGGTAATGTAAACGAGCCTATTTTTGTGCCATCTTTATCTTTTAAATCCATTTTAGGTCCGCGTTTATCACTGCCAAATGCGGTGGGAGAGTTGTAGTCATTTTGGTTTGGTGCTAGTTGGGTTTGGCTTGATAAGCCGATATTACGCACATCAAACATCCGATCTTCGCTAGGTACAAGGGCTGTAGTAGCCATAAATTTAATATCGAATTTTCCTAAATTTTTTGCTTTGGCACTTTGGTACCAGCCACTATTTAAGCCCATGCCAATACCTTTAAAAAGTGGCGATAAATAGGCTTGGGTAAGTTTGGTGGCATCGCCTGTGCCAGTTTTTATAATTTCGGTAAAGCCATTGCTTTGTGCAAATAAATGTGATGTAGTGGCTAATAAAACAATAATTAAAAGTAGTTTTTGGATGGTTTTCATCTTTATAGTTTTTTTTTCCCAAGGTAGGTATATTTGGCTCCTTGTCAAAACTTGAGATTTAAAAATTTAAGATTTTTATGGTTTGTAGTTTTATGGTTTAGCTTATAAATAAGCATACTTTTATTGCACACAACACAAAGATTTACGCAAATCTTATTGTTTTTTATAACCAGTTAATTATATAAACACGTAGCATTATTACGTTTAAAATTTTTTAATTAACATATTTAGATAATTTAATCAACCCTCCTAAAGTTTAGTTAACAATTAATTATATTAAAATCTTACAATCGAACTTTAGTTTATGGCATGTTTATACCAATTTTCTAAATATATTTGAAAATGAACAAGCATATTACCTCATTACGTAATTTTATATATACACAATATTTTTATGATGGTATAAAAATTACTATTGGTGTGCTTTTGCCTTCACTTATATTTTTCCAGTTCGATAATTTGCTGGTGGGCTTACCCCTTTCGCTGGGTGCATTATGTGTAAGTGTGGCCGATAACCCTGGCCCCAATACACACAAGCGAAATGCCATGCTATTAACCGCTTGTTTTATATTTATTGTAACTATTTTAACAGGCTTATTAAATGCAAACCCTTATTTTTTAGGTATCGAGATAATAGTATTGAGTTTTGTATTTTCAATTTTTCATATCTATGGCGATAGGGCGGCAGCGGTAGGTACAGCTACGTTATTGATTATGATTTTTAATATCGACCAAGTAAGACCATACCAGCAAGTGTTGCAACATGCACTTTTGGTGTTGGGTGGTGGCGTATGGTACCTTATGTTAAGTTTAGTTTTTGTACAATTAAGGCCATACCGATATGCCCAACAAAGCCTGGGCGAATGTGTACAAGAAATTGCAAAATATTTAAAAAACCGAGGCGATTTTTATAACTATACAATAACAATAGATGAAATATTTAAAAATCTTGTTAACCAACAGGTTATAGTAAGCGAACAGCAAGAAAACGTAAGAGAAATATTGTTTAATACCCATAAAAACCAAAACACATCGAGCGCAAGTAACCGCTTATTGGTGGTTATTTTTATTGATATGGTTGATATTTTTGAACAAACCATGGCCTCGCATTACGATTATAATGTGATACGAAAACAGTTTAATTCGTCACATATTTTACCTTTTTTTCAGGATATTATAAACAAGCTGGCATCAGAAATAGAATACCTTGGATTATGCCTTATACATAACCATAAACCAGGCCGACATTTATTAAACATTACCGATTTGGATAATGTTAAAAAAAAATTAGACGAACTAGAAGCCAGTGGGGTTTCGGTATTGGTATTGAAAAAAATTTTAATAAACATCCGAAATATTTTTAATAGGGTAGATGATATTTACAAGTATTACCATACACCTAGCGAAAACTTTGTTGATAAGGATAGGGCATCAGATTTTACAAAATTTGTACACCATCAAGATTATAACTTAAAATTATTAAACAACAACCTTACACTACAATCATCGTATTTTAGGCATGCCATGCGGGTAAGTTTGGTAATGGGTTCGGGGTTTTTGGTGGCCAATTTATTACCCGTAGGGCACCACAGTTATTGGATACTTTTAACCATTGTAGTGATATTAAAACCCGGGTTTAGCCTAACCAAGCAGCGCAATTACGAACGTGTAATAGGTACCATAATAGGCGGCATTGCAGGGGTCTTAATTTTAATGTTTATTAAAGATCAAACCATACGTTTTTCGTTTTTATTATTATTTATGGTGCTTACTTACAGCTTTCAGCGTATAAAGTATGTGGTGAGTGTATTGTTTATGACGCCCTTTATACTCATATTGTTTAGTTTTATAAGTGCCGAAAACAATATTAACGTAGCCACCGAACGTATTATAGACACGCTAATTGGCTCGTTTATTGCATTTTTATCAAGCTACTTGCTTTTTCCAAGTTGGGAGTCGTTTAAGTTTAAAAAAGTATTAGGCAATATGGTAAAAGCTAATTTGAATTATTTTAAGGTAATTGTATCAAAAATGGCAGGTAATTGGATGCCACCTACAACCTACAAGCTAGCCCGAAAAGAAGTATATGTAAATACCGCCAACCTAGGTGCTGCATTTAAACGAATGCAAAACGAACCTAAAAACAAACAACATAAAGCCAACGAGGTACAAAAATTTGTTGTGCTAAACCACATTCTTACCTCTTATTTGGCCAATTTATCACTAAGCATACAACAAACCGAAAACCTAATAAATCCCAACGAACTTAAAGCTATAAAAAAAGCATTTTATTATTTAAAAGAATCGGTTTTACAATTAGATGAAAACAGCGAAATAGAAATACCTAAGCTATTTACACCAAGCATAGAAACCAATAATTACCCTCAAGATAAACAACTATTGAACGAGCAATTGCTGCAAATTTTAAAAACAGCAACTGATATATATAAGGTATCTGAGAAATTATAAACCTACGGCCTAAGGGTAAAACCGTGGGCAATATTAGCTTTAAAATTTTTATGTTTGTACCCTTAACCATCGAAGCTAATTTTGATACATGTTGCATAAATTATTTACCCGTATATTTATTTTACTTTTAACTTTTGTATCCTATTTACCATTTTGGGTGCTTTATATATTATCCGATTTTTTATTTTTTATACTTTATTACATTTTAAAATATAGAAAAAAAGTTGTGGATGATAATTTGGCCGCTTGTTTTCCTCATAAAACGGTGGATGAACGCAACTTAATTGCCAAACATTTTTTTGCTTATTTAAGCGATTTAATTATCGAATCTATTAAAATGATTTCGATAAGTGCCGATGAGGCTAAAAAACGTTTCGCCATTATTAACCCCGAATTGCTGGAAAATTATGTAAACAAGGGTAGAAACATAATTGTAGTAGCTGGCCATTATGGCAACTGGGAAATGGCCAATGTGGTGGGTTTTGTTACCGATAAAAAAAAACTAGTTATTTATAAACCACTTACAAATAAGCTATTTGAAGATTTTTTAAATGGTGTACGGTCTAAGTTTTCGGCTATTATGGTGCCAATGAAAATGGTGATGCGTACTTTGGTAAAGCTACGAGACGAGCCTACTATTTCGTTTTTTTTGAGCGACCAAACGCCTGTATCACATGAGGCTAATTATTTCACAAAATTTTTAAATCAAAATACAGCGGTTTTTTTAGGTGTCGAAAAAATTGCAAAAACCACCAATGGTGTAGTGGTTTTTTGTAAAGTAACACCCATAAAAAGAGGTTATTACCATTGCGAATTTATTACTTTAATTGAAGAACCTAAGCTCACTAGTGAATTTGAAATTACCCAAACACATATTCGCTATTTAGAAAAAATTATAGAAGATAAACCGCATTATTGGCTATGGTCGCATAAGCGATGGAAGTTTTGATTCCTCGAATAAATAAAAATAGGGAGTTATAATGCCCCTTACAAAATGAGTATTACAAATAATTTAGCTGAAATTGAAGAAGACTTCGATGTTTATGGACTTACTGAAAAAGGGACTTGGGAAGAATTTGAAATAGGAGAAGATTACGAGGCATTTTTAATTACAAAAAAACAGTAAATTTGCATATTATGACAATTAAACAATTAAACAATTCAAAAATACCAATTATTGTTTTTGACAAAAAGTTAGAACAATTTAGAGGAAAAACTTTATTTCCTGAGAAGCTAGCCAAGGCCAATGAAATATTAGCAAAAGTTGGACTTCCTGAAAAGAAGAAATAAAATTATTGTTAACAAAGGGTTAAATACGCGTAAATAATTGTGCACTATTTAAACCCTCATTAATAACTCCCAACTGCGTACCTAAACCCGACAGTAGCGGATACCGGCCTTGCGCTTAAGGCCTTGTGGCGTATGAGCGGATGGCGGGGGCTAGCCCGAGTTAATGAAATAAAGCCTAGGTTTTTCAAAAAAAAATAATTAGCAATAATTTAGTTGTACAACACATTCGCATAAAAATTTTACTTTTGTGGGTAATGGGATATAAAATATATGCAACCGATGGTAAATTTGATACCGCTAATACGTTGGCTTACCAGCTTTTAATTGAGGCGGGTAAGGATTATTATTCCTATATTGTTGTGGATGAGGTGGGTAAGCTAAAAGCTATTTCGTATTGCGAGGAATCTATATTTGGCGATATTGATAATAGCTTGCTACAACTTACCTATAAAAAAACCTCCATTAGTTTATATACCAGCAGTTTTACTTTTATACCTTCGCAAATTTATAGTAAAGATGATGAAACTGTGTACACCCAGTTTTTGGAAACCAAGGGTAACACTAGCCCATACACGCATACATTATTAAATGATGAAATAACTGGTTTGCACACTTTTGCTACTAATGAGTTTAACGCTATTAAATTACTTTTTCCCTTAGCGGAGATTTTTCCACAATATATTTCGCTTATTAATTGTGGTTATCAACAATTGGGCAGCGAAATTAGTCCTCAATTGTTATTAAACATTAAATTAGGTTGCGTAGAAATATTGATTTTACAAAACAATAAGCTACTGTTTTACAATGTTTTTGATACGGGTAACGATGACGAAATATTGTATTATACACTAGCCGCTTGCCAGCAAAATGGGCTTGAAGTAAAAGATATTAAATTACATATTTGTGGTAATGTGGAGTTAGATAGCAATATTTATAATTTGCTTAAACAATATTTTGGGAAGGTACATTTTAGGCATCATGCTGCTGTAAATATGGATGCAGATGCGTTTGGTGATATTATTAAACACCAGTTTTATTCGTTACTAAGTTTAAGCGCATGCGTATAATTGGCGGAAGCCTAAAAGGGATAAGAATAAACCCACCCAAAAACTTACCCGTAAGGCCTACTACGGATATGGCTAAAGAATCGTTGTTTAATATACTTAACAATGTAGTTGATTTTGAGGGCTTAACGGTTTTAGATTTGTTTAGCGGTACGGGTAATATTGCTTTGGAATTTGCCTCTCGTGGGGCAAAGGATGTTACAGCGGTAGATAGAAATTTTGGTTGTTTTAATTATTTGAAACGTACGGCAAGCGAGTTAAATTTAACTTGCATAAATGCTTTAAAAGGCGATGTGTTTAAGCATTTGGAAACCGAAACCAAAACCTACGACTTAATTTTTGCCGACCCACCTTACGATTTATCCTCTATACCTTTAATTGCGCCCTTAGTTTTCGATAAAAAATTATTAAACCAAGGTGGCTTATTGGTAATTGAACACCAAAGCACACACGATTTACACCATCACCCCAGTTTTAGCGAGAAACGTAAATATGGTTTTTCGGCCTTTAGTTTTTTTAATAATTAAACCTTAATTTTAGCCTCAAAATAAACCTGTTATGAGTATTGCATTGTTCCCTGGCTCGTTCGACCCTATTACAAAAGCCCACGTGGATATATTAAAACGAGCCTTACCATTGTTTGATAAAGTGTATGTAAGTGTGGGTTTAAATAGCAATAAAACGGCTTTATTAAGTGTAGATGTACGTGTACAAATGTTAAAACAGGTATTTATTGATAGCCCCAAAATTGAAATTACCACCTACGAAGGTTTAACAGTTGCGTATTGTAAAAGCATTGGTGCTACACACATGATACGGGGTATAAGAACGGTGTCGGATTTTGAATACGAAAAAGCCATAGCCCAAATGAACCATGCCTTGGAACCCGAAATAGAATCAATTTTTATTGTAAGTAAACCTGGGTATTCCTCTATAAGCTCGAGCATTGTACGTGAAATATTAAGGTACAGTGGCGATGTAGAACAGTTTGTACCCGCTGCGGTATTGCCGTTTTTAAAAGGGCTGTAGGGGTGGGGGGGGATATGTTAGGTTTTATTTTAAATCTAAAACATTTTTCAACTTATTTTTTATTGTGTTTTCCCATTCTGATTTTAAAATACTTAAAATAATACTATCTCTTCTTGTTCCATCATTTCTTATTCCATTGCTTCTTAATATTCCTTCTTCTTGGCATCCAATACTTTTCATGGCAAAAATACTTCGTTTATTATCATTATCAGCCCTAAATTCAACACGTTCAATTCCCATTTTTTCAAAAGCGAACTCTAAAAGCAAATATTTACAATGTTTATTTAGTCCTGTTCCTTGAAATTGTTTCCCATACCAAGTAAATCCAAGCTGTAAACAATTGTTAGTAAGTTGTATGTCGTAAAATCTAGTGCTTCCTGAAAATGAATTTGTTAGCTTGCAATAAACAATAAATGGGTATTCTTTTTTATCGTTCCTAGCTTGTATTGCTAAGTTTAAATAGTTTTTTAATCCATTTTCTCCCGTTGCTTGTACCATCGAATATTTCCAAATTTCTGGTTCATTCATCGAAAATATAATTAAGTTTTCAAAGTCATTAAGCTCTAAAGGCCGTAAACAAACTCTTTCGTTTTCAAGTATATATTTATTGTTAAAATTAAATTCCATAATTATCAATAATTTTTGGGGCTGTTATTTTTTTACTATTTAATCTATAAAAATGATTTAACTAAACTCATAAATT
>RDXP01000075.1 GCA_004292865.1 Sphingobacteriales bacterium | reverse complement strand
AATACTCCCTAACAGAAAACTATATAGACAATATGATAGAAAAACCAAAATGGGTAAATATAGAAAATATAAATAAATTATCCTATGTTAGTGCCATTAGCCCTTAAAGGGGAAGTTTAACAAAGAACAACAGCCCACGGTTAAAACCGTGGGCCCCATCTTTGTGAAACGTTTTCAAAACCTGCTAAATCCAGCACACGGTTTACTACAGTTTCGGCAAGTTCGCTTATAGTGGTAGGTTTATGGTAAAATGAGGGTACGGCAGGGCAAATAATTCCACCAGCTTCGGTAATGGTTTTCATGTTATTAATATGGATAAGATTTAGCGGTGTTTCCCTCGCTACTAATATAAGCCTGCGACGTTCTTTTAATACTACATCGGCGGCTCGGGTAAGCAAATCATCCGATAAGCCACTAGCAATACGGCCCATTGTACCCATAGAACATGGTATCACAATCATGGTATCAAATTGTGCCGACCCTGAGGCAAATGGTGCCATAAAATCATTTTTATCGTAAAATTTAAAACCTGTGTTTTCATAACTGCTATCCTCGAGTTCGTAACGCCAAACATCTTTGGCATTATCCGACATTACAATACCTACCTCTTGCACTTGGCTGGTTAATAGCTTTAACTTATCGAGCAATATTTTTGCATAAATAGCACCGCTGGCACCTGTAATGGCTATGATAACTTTTTTTGACTTCATAAAATCAATAACCCATAAAGTATAAATTTGTTTAAAAAAAAAGGGCCGAATAACAAGTATTCGACCCTACATCTACCTATGAAAAACATGCCCTTTGAGAGGGCACTACAAATATAGAATTAATTTACTTGTTTAAACAAATAAATTTTAAAATATTTATAATAAATATTTTTTAGCAGTATAATTAAGCAATTAAACTAAATACTATCAAACACTTATACAAAAAAAACCTAGACTTAACAATTTGTTTAAATAAAATTAATCGTTTCAAATTACAGAAAGGTTTGTATTTTTGGACTTAAATAATTCGAATATTTGCAGATGATTAAAAGAAATAAGATAAAAAATTTATTAGTTGACAGTGAATACGGTAAAAAAGTTACCGTAATGGGTTGGGTAAAAACTTTTAGAAACAACCGCTTTGTGGCATTAAGCGATGGAAGCTGTATGCAAAATATTCAAATAGTATTGGATTACGAAAACCTTCCCGATGCTTTACTTAAAAGAATTACTACGGGCTGCAGCATAAGTGTTACTGGTTTACTTGTACAATCGATAGGTAAAGGGCAAAATGTAGAAATAAATGCCGAAAACATAGAAATACTGGGCGATTGCGATGCCGAAAAATTTCCACTACAGCCCAAAAAACATAGCCTCGAGTTTTTAAGAGAAAACGCCCATTTACGTTTTAGAACCAATACCTTTAATGCTGTGTTTAAAATAAGGCATGTTTTGGGCTTTGCCGTACACGATTTTTTTAATAAGCGTGGCTTTGTATATATGCACACGCCTATTGTAACCGCATCCGATGCCGAGGGTGCAGGCGAGATGTTTAAGGTTACTACTTTAGATTTCGACAATACTCCGCGTACCGATACTGGGGAAGTAAATTTTAAAGAAGATTTTTTTGGCCGAGCGGCAAACCTTACCGTATCGGGCCAGTTAGAGGCCGAACTTGGTGCAATGGCACTGGGCGAGGTTTATACCTTTGGCCCCACTTTTAGGGCCGAAAACTCGAATACTACCCGTCACCTTGCCGAATTTTGGATGATTGAACCCGAGGTGGCTTTCGCCGATTTAGAAGATAACATGAACCTAGCCGAAGATTTACTAAAATATGTTATCCAATATGCCATTACACAGTGTGGTGATGAAATTGATTTCCTAAAAAACCGCTTGCTGGAAGAAGAAAAAAATAAACCACAAGCCGAACGTAGCGAGCTAGATTTATTGCAAAAGCTACAATTTTGTTTAGATAACAACTTCGAAAGGCTAACCTATACCGAAGCTATTGATATATTAAAAGCATCAAAACCAAATCAAAAAAAACAATTCAAATATATTATTGATGGCTGGGGCGCCGATTTACAAAGTGAACACGAACGCTTTTTGGTCGAAAAACATTTTAAAAAACCAGTTATATTAACAGATTATCCTAAAGAAATAAAATCGTTTTACATGCGCCAAAACGAAGATGGCAAAACGGTAAGAGCTATGGATATTTTGTTTCCTGGTATTGGCGAAATTATAGGTGGCTCGCAAAGGGAAGAACGCTTAGATATACTTATCAACCGAATGAACGAAATGAATATCCCACAAGACGAATTATATTGGTACCTCGATTTACGCAAATTTGGTACCGCCCCTCATGCTGGTTTCGGGTTAGGATTTGAAAGGTTAGTGCTATTTGTAACCGGGATGACAAATATTAGAGACGTGATACCTTTTCCTAGGTTCCCGAAAAATGCGGAGTTTTAAATCATTTTAATAAGGTTTGGTAACAGCCCAAATCGATTAAAAATATATTACCCCAAAAGCCATATAATTTAGCCCATTGCTAATTTAATTGTGAAACCTAAAATTATTATTCTTTATTTGCGTAAAATTCAATTTGATGGCAAAAAACTTATTAATTGTAGAATCTCCGGCGAAAGCCAAAACAATAGAAGGCTACTTGGGCAAAGATTTTTTGGTAAAATCGAGTTTTGGCCACATTCGTGATTTAAAAAAAGACGATAGTGCCATAGAAACCGAAAACAATTTTAAGCAGCATTACGAAATACCGGCTGATAAAAAGGCACTCGTTGCCGAGCTTAAAAAATTAGCCAAAGAAGCCGAAATGGTTTGGCTAGCATCGGACGAGGACAGGGAGGGGGAAGCTATCTCGTGGCATCTATTCGAATCTTTGGATTTAAAAGAAGCCAAAACCAAGCGTATTGTTTTTCACGAAATTACACAACCCGCCATTTTAAAAGCCATACAAAACCCTCGAAATATAGATTATAACTTGGTTTATGCCCAGCAAGCCCGCAGGGTTTTAGATAGGCTGGTGGGTTTCGAACTTTCGCCTGTATTATGGCGCAAGGTAAAACCTTCGCTATCGGCGGGCAGGGTACAATCGGTTGCGGTACGTTTAATAGTTGATAGAGAGCGTGAAGTAAATAAATTTGACAGCGAAGCGGCTTACCGCATTGTAGCACTATTTGCCAACGATAAAAACCAAACTTTTAAAGCCGAACTATCCCAACGCTACGAAAAAGAAGCCGATGCCGAAAAGTTTTTAAACGATTGCTTAAATGCTACTTTTACGGTGAACAACCTAGAAGTTAAACCTTTAAAACGCAACCCAGCGGCACCGTTCACCACATCAACCTTGCAACAAGAGGCCAGCCGAAAACTAGGATTTTCGGTTTCCCGAACCATGCAGGTAGCACAAAAACTGTACGAAACAGGTAAAATAACGTATATGCGTACCGATTCGGTAAACTTATCGGATACCGCATTGGATGCTGCTGCAAAAGAAATAAAATCGGCTTATGGTAACAATTACCATCAATTACGGAAATTTAAAACAAAATCAGCAGGGGCACAAGAAGCCCACGAAGCCATACGCCCAACCGATTTTAGTAACCACTCTATTTCGGATATGGATGCATCCGAAAAACGCTTATACGAATTGATATGGAAGCGAGCCATAGCATCGCAAATGAGCGAAGCGCAAATAGAAAAAACCATAGCCAAAATTGGCCTAAGCACCCGTAAAGAAGAACTTACGGCCAGTGGCGAAGTATTAAAATTTGATGGCTTTTTAAAAGTTTATCTCGAAAGTGATGACGAAGAATCGGACGCACACCTGGACGATAGCAAAACCGATAACGCCATTTTACCTCCCCTAGCAACAGGGCAAAGGGTAAATTTAAACGAGATGAATGCTACCGAACGCTTCTCTCGCCCGCCATCTCGCTACACCGAAGCATCGTTGGTAAAAAAACTGGAAGAATTGGGTATAGGCCGCCCATCTACTTATGCGCCAACTATTTCTACCGTACAAAACCGTGGCTATGTGGTAAAAGAAGATAGAGATGGCAAGCAACGCAATTATAAAACCATACTTTTAAAAGCAGGTAAAATTACCAGCAATACCCTTACCGAAGTTACAGGAACCGAAAAATCAAAACTTTTCCCCACCGATATTGGTGCTGTGGTAAATGATTTTTTGGTGGAGCATTTTAAGGATATTGTTGATTTTAACTTTACCGCCAATGTTGAAAAAGAGTTTGACGAAATAGCCAAAGGAATGAAAGAATGGACAGAAATGCTCCACTCCTTTTATAAACCTTTTCATATTGATGTGGACAATACCATGAAAAATGCCGAACGGGCAAATGGTGAACGCTACCTTGGCGAACATCCCGAAAACGGTAAAAAAATTACGGTACGTATAGGTAAATTTGGCCCTTTTGTACAAATAGGCGAAGCACTAGCCGAAGGTGAGGAGGGCGAAAAACCTATTTATGCCAGCCTACGCAATGGGCTAATGATAGAAAGCATTACACTAGACCAAGCTTTAGAACTTTTTAAATTGCCTAAACTGGTAGGAGAATTTGAAGGAAGCGAAATCAAGGCAAATATTGGCCGCTTTGGCCCCTACGTGTTACACGATAAAAAGTTTATATCTATACCCAAAGAGATAGACCCATTAGATATTACGCTGGAAAAAGCCATCGAACTCATTACCGAAAAACGCCAAAAAGATATTGATAAACTGATAAAAACCTTTACCGAAAACCCTGATGCAAGCATCGAAAACGGCCGATGGGGGCCGTTTATAAGGTTTGGCAAACTCAATATTAAAATCCCGAAAGGTAAAGAAGTAGAAACCATTACTTACGATGATGTGCTGGCACTAGCCGCCGAAGCAGATAAAGCACCTAAAAAAGGTGGGCGAAAATTTACGAAGAAGAAGTAGTTTTGATTGATAGACTTTCCAAGTTTTAAAAACTTGGAAAGTCTTAAGTCTTATAAAATAAATTAATCGCTTATATTTGCAAGCTATACAGCAATACAAATGAGCAAACACGGTAGAATTTTAGTGGCAATGAGTGGCGGCGTGGATAGCTCGGTTGCCGCTGTTATGCTACACGAGCAAGGCTACGAAGTTATTGGCCTTACCATGAAAACTTGGGATTACGCATCATCGGGTATAAATAGCAAAGAAACAGGTTGCTGTAGTTTAGATTCGATAAACGATGCCCGTACATTAGCCGTTAACTACGGCTTTCCGCATTATATTTTAGATATTAGAGACGAGTTTGGCGATTTTGTAATTGATAACTTTGTGGACGAATATGTGGCTGGCCGTACTCCAAACCCCTGTGTACTATGCAATACGCACATAAAATGGAATGCGCTTTTAAAACGAGCCAATAAACTAGATTGCGAATTTATTGCTACTGGGCATTACGCCAATATACGCAAACATGATAACGACAGGTATGTAATATCGAAAGGGAGAGACGAAAACAAGGATCAATCCTATGTATTATGGGGTGTTACACAAGAAAACCTTGCCCGTACAAAATTCCCATTGGGCTCGTTTGCAAAATCAGAAATTAGGCAAATGGCTTTAGATATGGGCCAAGCCGAACTGGCCAATAAAAGCGAAAGCTACGAAATATGCTTTGTACCCGATAACGATTACCGAGCATTTTTAAAACACCGCCTGCCCGAACTAGAAAACGAGGTAAAAGGAGGTGATTTTGTATTAACCGATGGCACAAAAGTAGGTACACACCAAGGATACCCATTTTATACCATTGGCCAAAGGCGAGGCTTAAATATTGCATTGGGGCACCCCATGTTTGTAACCCAAATTTTACCCGAAAGCAATACTGTAGTACTAGGCACACAAGATGAATTACAAAAAATGAGTGCCAAAGTACGTGGCTTAAACTTAATAAAATACGCCAGTATAACCGAACCACTAGAAGTGATAACCAAAATACGATATAAGGATGCTGGAGCGTTAAGTTATATTTACCAAGAAAACGATTTGATGCACATAAATTTTCATCATTCGGTTTCGGGTATTGCACCTGGGCAATCGGCAGTTTTTTATGAAGGTAACGACCTATTAGGTGGCGGATTTTTAATTTAATAGGTTATGATAAAAATGGTTAAGGTTTTAGGGTTTTTATTTTTGATGTTTGCGATAGTATCCTGTAATAAAGATAATCCATCACCCGATTTTAAATACAATTTTTATCCGCTCAATCTAAAAAAAGTTTTGATTTATAATGTTGATTCTACCGCAGTAAGTAGCTTTGCAGGTACAAAAACAAACTTTAAATTTCAAATTAAAGATTCGGTTGCCGATATTTATACCGATGCCACCAACCGCACAGCATACCGTATAGAACGGTATAAAAAACAAACAAACGAATCGGTATGGAAATTCCAAAAAATAATTTCGAGGGTGCTTAACACCCGCAATGCCGAAGAAACTATTGATAACAAAACATTTGTGCGCTTGGTTTTCCCCCCCGAAATTGGCACCAGCTGGAATGGTAACTCTAAAAACGATTTTATAGAAAAAGAATTTTCGATTACCGAAATGTATGATACATTTTTATTGAAAAACTTAGCCTTTAACAACACTTTAGTTACTCATTTTGAAGAAGTTAACTTAATTAGAGAGGATAAAGAAACCCATACTTACGCCCAGGGCGTAGGCTTAATAGCCTCGGATGTAAGGGCGGTTGATGTTGATATTTCGAACCAAAAAGTAACCAATGGTTTTTTTTATACCATGGAACTAATTGCTTATAGGTAATATAACGTACGCTAGTTACCTTTTTTTTAAAAATTTTAGATTAAATGTAAAATTTTACAAACACTATCCTCTACAAAAAATAAAATCTTAGCTTCGCCAATTCGTTAATTTTTAAAACGATATAAAGCAACAATGGCAAGAAACGGACTAAACAGCAGTTCAGCACAAACACAAGAACTTTCTAAAGCAAAAATCAATAAAGAAAACCTGCAAAAAATTTCGGGGCTATTAAAATACATTAAACCTTACCGTGGTAAATTTGGTATCGGTATGCTATTTTTATTGCTATCCAGCTTAACAGGTTTGGCTTTTCCGGCATTAATAAAAATGATGGTTGAAACCGCACAAGGCCATTTGGCAGGTTATGGCTTGCCGCAAACCGTTAACGGTATAGGTTATTTAGCTTTCGCGATTTTGTTTTTACAATCATTTGTATCGTTTTTTAGGATACGCTTATTTGTTGAAGTAGCCGAAAAAGCCCTGGCCGATATTAGGCGTGATACCTATTTTAAAATGATAACCTTACCAATGAATTTTTTTGCCAACCGCCGTGTGGGCGAGTTAAATAGCCGCATATCGGCCGATTTATCGCAAATACAAGATACCATTACCACTACCCTAGCCGAAATGATACGCCAAATTATTTTATTAATTGGCGGCATTACACTGTTAATAATTGTATCAGGCAAGCTTACGTTGTTTAACTTATCTATACTGCCTTTAATTGTAGTTGCTGGTGTATTTTTTGGCAAAGCTATACGTAAAATATCGCGTAGTGCGCAAGATAAATTGGCCGAATCTAATACCGTGGTTGAAGAAACCTTGCAAGGTATAGCCAACGTAAAAGCCTTTGTTAATGAAGCTTACGAAGCCAACCGCTACGATAAAACCCTGCGTGAAGTAGTTAAAATTGCCCTTCGTGGGGCAAATTACCGTGGTGCTTTTGCATCGTTTATTATATTTTGTTTGTTTGGGGCTATTGTAGGCGTAATTTGGTACGGCAGTTTATTGGTGCAGGCTGGCAGTTTATCTGTTGGCGATTTGTTGGCTTATGTACTGTACTCGGTATTTGTGGGTGCGGCAATGGGCAGTTTTCCAGAACTTTACGCCAATGTACAAAAAGCCATTGGCGCATCGGAACGGGTTTTAGAAATTTTAGAGGAAGTAAACGAGCCTATTTCTATCCGTGAAAACGAAAATAAAATTAACCAAATTATAAAAGGCGATTTAGCGTTTAAAAACATCCGCTTTGCGTACCCTAGCAGAAGCGAGATTACGGTTTTACACGATGTAAGTTTCGAGGCAAAAATGGGGCAAAAAGTGGCTATAGTTGGTCCATCGGGTGCAGGAAAATCAACCATTGCGGGTTTAATTTTAAAATTTTATGATGCCCAAGCTGGCGAAATATGTTTTGATGGGAAACCTTCTTCGGCATTTTCGCTTACCGATATACGCAACCAAGTAGCCATTGTACCACAAGATGTAATTTTGTTTGGCGGCACAATTTTAGAAAACATTGCCTACGGTAAACTCGGCGCAAGCCAACAAGAAATTATTGAAGCTGCCCAAAAAGCCAATGCACACCAGTTTATATCGGCTTTTCCCGAGCAATACGAAACCGTAGTAGGCGAACGTGGCGTAAAACTATCGGGCGGGCAACGCCAGCGAATTGCCATTGCAAGGGCATTGTTAAAAAACCCAGCTATTTTAATTTTAGATGAAGCAACGTCATCACTCGATTCCGAATCGGAACGTTTGGTACAAGAAGCCTTAGAAATTTTAATGAAAAACCGTACTTCTATTATTATTGCTCACCGCTTATCCACCATACGTGATGCCGATAAAATTATAGTTTTAGACCACGGTAAAGTGGTAGAAAGCGGCACACACCAAGCGTTGGTACAGGTAGAAAACGGGTTGTATAAGCATTTGAGTGGGTTGCAGTCCAGTCCTGCCCCGCCCCCGATGGGGGTGTAGCCGAAGAACGGTAGGGGTAAATATTTTATAATAACTATTACGTTTTGTAATAAACCACAACAATAAAAACACAGCAAATATTTTAAATAATGATTGCCGCTTAAAATCTTATTCATCCAAAAATGATTAGATCCTAATCCAGACAAAACAAAAATTATTTACGGCTAAGTGTAAAGTATTAAAATATTGTAATTACCTTTATTACAAAAATATTTTTTATGCAAATTGTAACCCAATTTTCGGATCTTGATGTAAATAAGGAATATACCTATTC
>RDXP01000059.1 GCA_004292865.1 Sphingobacteriales bacterium | reverse complement strand
TTCTTTCAAGTCTGTTAAAGTATAAAGGTCTTCTTCGTCGTTTAAAAAAGCAAAAACCTTACTTTCGGATGTGAGTTTTTGAATACTATCTGTCATAACTTGGTCTTCGTATCTTTTTATAACAAAGTCTGCAAAATCCGAAATTTCTGTAGCTTTTTCCTGAGGAAGTTGATTAATTACATTAACGGTTCTTTGTATTATAGCCTCTCGTGTCATTTCAAAAATTATTTCTTAATCAAACTTACAAATATTTAACCAAATGCGTATTTTAAAATGGATAAACTTTAAAATTCTCGATTTTCAACCCAAACCTATAAGGTTTTAAAAACCTTATAGGTTTAAAATCCGCCCCTACCCCTCAATCTTCCTATACTTAATCCTTTTCGGTGCTACATCCCCCAAACGTTTCTTCCTATTTTCCTCATAATCCGAGTAATTGCCTTCAAAAAAGTACACCACACTATCGCCTTCAAAGGCTAAAATATGGGTACAAATTCTATCTAAAAACCACCTATCGTGGCTAATAACTACGGCACAACCGCCAAAATCTTCTAAGGCTTCTTCCAAAGCTCGCAAAGTATTTACATCAATATCGTTGGTAGGCTCATCTAGCAATAAAACATTCGAGCCTTCTTTTAGCGTAATGGCCAAATGCACACGGTTGCGTTCGCCGCCCGATAGTACGGCAACTTTCTTTTGCTGGTCGGCACCGTTAAAGTTAAATTTAGAAACATAAGCTCGGCTGTTTACAGCTTTATTGCCTAAAATCATATTTTCTAAACCACCCGTAATGTTTTCCCAAACAGATTTGTCGGCTTCCAAGTCGTTATGGTTTTGGTCAACGTAGCCCAATTTTACCGTTTCGCCTACCCTAAAAGTACCTGCATCGGGTGTATCTTGCTGGGTAATTAACCTAAATAAAGTGGTTTTACCTGCACCATTGGGGCCAATAATACCTACTATACCTGCTGGCGGAAGCGAGAAAGTTAAGTTTTCGAACAATACCTTATCGCCAAAGGCTTTGGTAACATTATTTGCTTCAATAACCACATTACCCAAACGTGGCCCTGGCGGAATAAACAATTCAAGCTTTGCTTCACGGTCTTTAGTTTCTTCGGAGGCTAGTTTTTCGTAGTTTGATAAACGGGCTTTCGATTTTGCGTGGCGGGCTTTAGGTGCCATACGTACCCATTCTAGCTCACGTTCTAAACTTTTTTGGCGTTTACTTTCGGTTTTATCTTCTTGGGCTAAGCGTTTTGCTTTTTGGTCCAACCACGATGAGTAGTTACCTTTCCAGGGAATGCCCTCGCCACGGTCGAGTTCTAAAATCCATCCGGCAACGTTATCTAAAAAGTATCTATCGTGGGTTACCGCTATTACGGTGCCTTCGTAAAGTTTTAAATGTTGCTCTAACCAATCAATACTTTCGGCATCTAAGTGGTTGGTAGGTTCATCTAACAATAAGACATCGGGCTTTTGTATCAATAGCCGACATAATGCCACCCTTCTTTTCTCCCCGCCCGACAAAGTGGCAATTTTCGTATCCGGCTCTGGGCAGCGCAGCGCATCCATTGCCCGTTCTAGTTTTTGGTCCAGTTCCCATCCGCCCACAGCGTCAATTTCGTCTTGCAATTCGCCTTGGCGTTGCATCAATTTATCCATCGCATCGGCATCCTCATACACCTCGGGCAAACCAAATTTTTCGTTAATATCTTCGTACTCTTTTAGTATATCAATTACGTTTTGTGCGCCTTCTTCTACAATCTCTTTTACGGTTTTATCTGCATCTAAATAAGGCTCTTGCGCCAAATATCCCACCGTATAACCTGCATTAAAAACTACATCGCCTTGGTAGGCTTTATCTAGCCCTGCAATAATTTTTAGTACCGATGATTTACCCGAACCATTTAACCCAATTACGCCTATTTTAGCCCCGTAAAAAAACGACAAATAGATGTTTTTTAAAACCTGTTTTTGTGGTGGGTAAATTTTATTTACGCCCGCCATCGAGAAAATTATTTTTTCGTCTGCCATTTTTTTGTTCAATATTTTGGTTTCAAATATCGTTTTTTTAGTCAGTATTAAGTAAAAATGCGGTATCAAAACTCAAATCAAAATAAAAAAATGCCTTTGGTTGCATTGTTGATAAATAGGTTTTAGGTAAGATGTTTGTTTTTACAAACATTTTAATACATTAGGGCGTTTAATTGATAGATAAAAACAAGTTATGGAAGCAAAATTTTCACCAAGGGTAAAAGATGTTATTTCTTACAGTCGTGAAGAAGCTTTAAGATTAGGACACGATTATATTGGCACCGAGCACTTGCTATTGGGTTTGATAAGGGAAGGAGATGGAATGGCAATAAAAATTTTAAAATTTTTAGGTGTTGATACTTCAAAACTACGCCGATCCGTAGAGGATGCCGTAAAAGGTACAGCTAGCACCACCGTAAATTTAGGCAATATACCGCTAACCAAACAGGC
>RDXP01000074.1 GCA_004292865.1 Sphingobacteriales bacterium | reverse complement strand
GCCCGAGCTACCGACTACGATAACATGGCCAAAGAAGCATCTCTATCACGCATAGTATCGGGCATACATTTCCGTAGCGATTGTGAGGAAGGATTAAAAGTAGGCAAAAAAGTAGGCGAGTTTTTTATAGCCCGTGGTAAAACCGACGGTGCGCAGTAAAAGCAAGCCTTTTCCCACAAAACATTAACCCAATGCGATGTTGCCCATGTAACAAGGCAACATCGCATTATTACACAACACAGGATAATGCAAAAAAAAGAAATCAATATTTTGATTGGCGTATTAAACTGGCAAACCCACAATACCACACCTTTGGATAACCCAAAGTTGGGGCAATTTACTAAAGCGTGAAAACACGCACCAAGGTTTAAAACATATAGCGAATAGAGCTTGCTGTTTGGTGGGAGATTTGAAACACGCTTACCAATATAAATTACTGATTTTAAATTACTTACAAAGTAAAAAGATTTGCATCCGCCGAAACAAAAGTACAAAAGAATTCCCAATGCTCAGTTACTTCCGTCAGCCCCTACTTACACAAAACCCCATGTTTGGGTACAGTTATTTTTTCGCCAAGTTAGTTCGTAGTTCTAAGATTTGGTCTGTCGTCAAACCTGTTAAATCAGATATTGTTAGATTGTCAAAACCTTTTAAAATCGCATTAGTGGCAAGTTTTATTTTCTCATCTTGTCTAACTCTATCTTCTGCTTCTGATTTCAGTGTGAGAATTTCACTGGCTTTGTAACTTAGATATTCTATATAGCGATTGTAACTGTACTGGTCGTCTTCATTAAGTCGCATAAAATCCAAGACTTCGCCAGATTGCTTTTTTATAATTGTGCCTAACAACAGCTTGTTTTAGTAACTTTATACTGCCATTAAGGTATAATAACACTTGCCTTATGGCCATGCACAGGGCTATAAAACTTAGGGCAATTACAGCTTTTTTTAAATATACCACAAGCCGAAAAAATTAAACATACAGCCAAAAAGGCAATTATTTTTTTACACAATTTCATTGTAATAATTTTGTTTTTAAGGTTATAAAATCTTGTTTTTTGTGCAGTAATATGTATGCAAAAATCGCCATTGCTACGCCTAGCATATCGGCAAATAAATCCCACCAATCGCCCGACCGGTAGGTAAAAACTTTCCATTGCAATAGCTCAATACCGCTACCAAAACAAAAAGTAACAAGTACTGCAATAGTTAAATCACTTATTAAATGATAATTTTTTAAGCTATTTATACGCCCCCAAAAAATCAAAACGGCAAGTACAAAAAAAAAGCCTAGATGTACTAATTTATCAAACCCTTCAAAATAACTAAAAGTATTGCCCATATTATTAATAGGCATATTGCACAAAGTAAACACAAGTAACGCCCATAAAATACTGGGCAATTGGGACTTTAAGTGCTTAACCATTTTATTGCCCAATAAGCGTTTTATACGCCTCGGCAGTTAATAAGGCCGTAGTATCATCATTGGCTAAGGTAATTTTTACCATCCAGCCATCGCCATAAGGGTCGGTGTTTACCAGTTCGGGGTTGGCATCTAGTTGTTTGTTTACTTCTACTATTGTGCCAGTAATGGGCATAAACAAATCCGAAACTGTTTTAACAGCTTCCACAGTGCCAAAAACTTTGCCTTGGGCAACTTCTTTGCCTGCCTCAATATCTACATATACTATATCGCCTAATTCGTGTTGTGCAAATTCGGTTATACCTATGTAGGCTTGGTTGCCGTCTATTTTCACCCACTCGTGGTCGCTGGTGTATTTTAATTGTTCGGGAAAGTTCATATATGGTTTGTTTTTTCGGTAAAAATAGCAGGAATTTTTTAAATATGGTACTGTAGAAAATAGTTTTTAATTAGGTAGGCTTTGATAAATTTATGATGCTTTCTTACCAAGTGTATTAAAATTAAAAAACAGTGGACAAAAGGCCTAATTGTAAAGTTGCGCAACGCAGTGAAACTTTACAATTAACGATGCGAATGTAGTTTTTAATCGCTGTTTTTGGGGTAAGCAATGGGGTTGTGGGTACACAACTTGCTTTTGTAGTTGATTTAATTTGTTGCAAACTTTAAACCTAAATCCATTTGCAAAACCCAAATAGATTTTACACTTTTGCCCCACCGAAAAATTATTCGGGATGTAGCGTAGCCCGGTATCGCGTCAGCATGGGGTGCTGGAGGTCGCAGGTTCGAATCCTGCCATCCCGACAAAAAACATTATAAAGAAATGGGTAATATTTTACCCATTTTTTTATTTTTTTTTAAGCTACTGATTGCAAAAAACAAATCCCATTTATGGCCCTCTGTAAACTCATCGTTAAAATAATGAAGTGGTAAAAATAAGGTTATAAATTAATTTTAATGCAAAAATAAGAATAAGCACACCCGCAATTCGGTTTAACCTAACAATATATATTGCTTTTATTTTCGACCGTAGCTTATTGGCATAAAAGGCTTTTAGCACATCCATACCAAAAAGCGTAAGTAATATTGTACCGAAAAACAGGGTTATTTCTTGCTTGCTTAAATCGCCTTTTAAAGCATAAACACTACTTGTTACACTTATCCAATACAGTAAAATAAAAGGATTTAAAATGCACATTAAAAATCCTTTGAAAAAATAACCAGCATGTTTAATGGTGGGTTGTAGCTTAGCTTGATAATTAAAATCTGTTTTTTTTAGCAGATAATATAGGCCTATAAACACCAAAAATGCGCTCCCCAATATACCAATAGGTACTCGGTATTTGTTTTCAAAATCAATTAATGAAGTGCCAAACAGCGTTATCCCCACATAAATAGCATCCGAAACTAGTACACCACTTGCCAATGCTACGCCAGCTACAAAACCTTTTTCGATACTTGTTTTTATAAGTGCAAAAAATACCGGGCCAGTTAAAAACGATAAAGCAATACCTAAAGCAATGCCCGAGAGCAGTAATTCTATCATAGAAATTTGTTAGTGTTGCAATTTGGGTTAAATAAATCAAACTACACAAACTAAAATTGTTAAATGTTATAAAAATATATTTATGTTAGCACAAATTATGTAAACAATTATTTTAATTAAACAATCACAATGAGTAATACTTCTGATAAAAATTATGGCTCGGCTTTATATACGCTGGTTATAGTTTTCTTTTTTTGGGGCTTTGTAGCTGCTAGTAACGATATATTAATCCCAGTTTTTAAAAAAGCATTTGATTTAACCCAAAGCCAAAGCCAGTGGGTATCATTAGCATTTTACATTGCATATACCGTAGGTTCATTAATTTATATGGGTATTTCGGCATTATTAAAGCAAGATTTAATAAATAAAATAGGCTATAAAAATGGCTTGGCATTAGGGTTAATGATTTCGGCAGTAGGTACTTTATTGTTTTACCCAGCCGCAAATTTAGGCTCGTTCCCTTTAATGCTTTCGGGCTTATTTATAGTGGCATTAGGGTTTTCGTTACAGCAAACGGTGGCCAACCCGCTAGCTATTTCATTAGGGCCAATAAGCACAGGCTCGCAACGGCTAACCCTAGCTGGCGGCGTAAATAATTTTGGTACCACCATAGGGCCTTTAATTGTAAGTTTTGCAATTTTTGGTTCAAGTGCCAATGCAACCACTAATATTAGTATCGAGAGTGTTAAAGTACCTTATTTGGTTTTGGGTGTAGCATTTTTACTGGTTGCTATATTGTTAAAATTTTCATCCATACCCGATAAGCCACCCATAGTGGAAAAAGTAGATGATAGCAATGTTACAGCAAAAAACTCGGCACTTAAATACCCGCAATTAGTTTTAGGGATGATTGCCATTTTTGTATATGTAGGTGTAGAGGTTTCTACCGCAAGTAATTTACCTGCTTATATGGAAAAAGATTTAGGTTTTTCTATAAAAGATGTAGCACCATACATTTCATTGTATTGGGCAAGTTTAATGATAGGCAGGTGGACAGGGGCCGTAGAAGCGTTTACGGATAAAATTAGTTTGCAAAAAATATTAAGATTTGTAGCTCCTTACTTAGCTTTTGGTGTTTTTTTATTGGTAAACGCTATAGCTAAAAATAATTTGACTCCGTTTTATATTTATGGCTTAGTAATATTGGTATTAATAGCAGCCGATATAAGTAGCAAAGGAAACCCAGCCCGTATGTTATTGATATTTTCATGCTTGGGAATAGTTGCTTTACTTGTAGGTATATTTACAACAGGTATAGTGAGTGTATATGCTTTTACCAGTGTAGGCTTGTTTTGCAGCACATTATGGCCTTGTATTTTTACTTTGGCTGTAAGTGGCTTGGGTAAAAACACTAGCCAAGGCAGTAGTTTTTTAATTATGATGATTATGGGAGGCGGTATAATTAGCTGGTTACAAGGTTACGTTTCGGAGTTTACAGGTATTCAAGTTAGTTATATTGTAGGTATTGTATGTTTTGCTTATTTAGCCTACTATGCAGTAAAAGCCAGTAAAGTGCTTAAAAAACAGGGCATTAATTTCGATAGTAAATTATCGGGTGCCCATTAATTTGTATTTATTCAAATAAAAATATCCCTACTTCTTTACATCCAAAGAAGGGGGATTTTTTTATAACTTATCCGCATGGCAACAAAATCCTTTGACGATATTTTTATGAATCTGGCAACAGATTTGGCCTTAAAATCACATTGTGTAAAAGCGCAAGTAGGGGCAGTACTTACCAAAGATACCCGCATTATTTCTATCGGCTACAATGGCCCGCCCGCAGGTACCCACAATTGCGATGAACAATGGCCCGTAGATGGCTGCCCTCGCGATTCGCGAAATTCATGTTCATTGGCTTTACATGCCGAAGAAAACGCCATTTTATACGCCGTAAAAAACGGAACACAAATAAACGGTGCTACACTATATTGTACCCTTTCGCCTTGCATAGCTTGCGCTAGGCTAATACTTACTTCGGGTATAAAAAAAGTATTTTATAAAAACTCGTATGCCCAATACAAGGGCTTACCAAGCGATGAAGGTGTTGATTTTTTAATTCGCTTTGGTGTAAACTGTACCTTGCTATAAAAAATTAGCCTTTTATTTCCCCTAACTTTAATAAGGCATAAAATAAACCTGTGCTGTGTAATGACTGTGGAATTTCGTTTTTTAGCAGCATTTGTTTTACCTCTTGTATCGAAAAAAGTTCCACCAATATATCCTCATGTTCATCTAGGCTTTGTTGTTGCACTTTTTTACCGCCTGTGGCTAGGTAGCAAAAACATACATTGTTAGATGTGGCAGGGTTAGGGTAAACGGTTGATATAAGCTCAAATTTATCAAAAGCATAGCCCGTTTCTTCTAGCAATTCTCGTTCTATAGCTTTTACAGGATTTTCGTTTTCTTCGATTACGCCGCCAGGTATTTCGAGCGATGTTATACCACCACTGTGGCGGTATTGGCGTACCATAATCATTTGGCCATCATCTGTTATGGCTACTGCATTTGCCCAGTTTGGGTATTCCAATACGTAATATTCGTTGGCAATGCGGCCATCGGGTAGCTGGCAATTATCTACCCTTAGGGTTGCCCATGGTTTTTTTACAATGTATTCCGACGATAGCGTTTTCCATTTCATTTGCTTTATTTATTAGATTTTGTGTTGTAACTTATTTGATTACAAGAGGTTTTTTATGTGCTGGTGTTTTTTATAGCCCCAATTACGATGTATAAATATTATTTTTTGTTTAGTAACTACGTCAATAAAAGTACTCGGCCTCCAATATACGACATTTTTAAATACCTTAACCCTGCGTATTTTACCCAGGCAAGCAATCAAATCAAAATCATTTTCTTATTTTCGTGAAAATTTAAAAAAAATGAGTTTAACACCCTTACATGCCATATCGCCTATTGATGGCCGTTACCATGCTACCACACTACCTTTAAGCAATTATTTTTCGGAATATGCCCTCATAAAATACCGTGTATTTGTAGAAATAGAATACTTTATTGCCCTGTGTAATTTACCTTTGCCACAGCTTAGCACTTTTAACAAAAATGAATACAAAAACCTAAAAAATATTTATAAAAATTTCTCTTCCGAGGATGCTTTACTTATCAAAGAAATTGAAAAAACAACCAACCACGATGTTAAAGCGGTAGAATATTTTATAAAACAACAATTTGATACACTAGGATTAAGCAACTATAAAGAATTTATACACTTTGGTTTAACATCGCAAGATATAAACAATACAGCCATCCCATACTCGTTTAAAGCGGGGATGATGGAAGTATATTACCCCGAAATACAAAACCTAACTAATGTGTTACAAAACCTAGCTAGCGACTGGCAAAATGTACCCATGCTGGCACACACACACGGGCAACCAGCCTCGCCTACCCGCTTAGGTAAAGAAATAATGGTGTTTATAGAACGCTTACAAAACCAATTAGAATTATTACAAACCATCCCTTATGCTGCAAAATTTGGCGGGGCAACAGGTAATTTTAATGCCCATGTGGTGGCTTACGCCGATAGCAATTGGCAGCAATTTGGTAATAATTTTGTAAACGATGTTTTAAAATTAAAACGGATGCAGTTTACCACACAAATAGAGCATTACGATTACCTTGCAGCGCAATTTGATGGTTTAAAGCGTATTAATACTATTATTTTAGATTTGAATAGAGATTTTTGGACCTATATTTCCATGAATTACTTTAAACAAAAAATAAAAGTAGGCGAAATTGGTTCATCGGCTATGCCACATAAAGTTAACCCTATTGATTTTGAAAACTCCGAAGGTAACATTGGTATTGCCAATGCTTTGTTCGAACACTTAGCAGCAAAACTTCCAGTAAGTAGGCTACAACGTGATTTAACCGATTCTACCGTATTACGCAATATAGGTGTACCCCTTGCTCATACTTTAATTGCAATAAAATCAACCATTAAGGGCTTAAATAAATTACTTTTAAACCAACAGGCTATTAATACCGATTTAGAAAACAACTGGGCAGTAGTAGCCGAAGCTATACAAACTATACTGAGGCGAGAAAACTACCCCAATCCCTACGAAGCACTTAAAGAATTAACCCGTACCAACGAGCAAATTAACCAAAATTCGATAACCGCTTTTATCAACAGTTTAAGTATCAGCGAAAGCGTAAAAACAGAATTAAGAAAAATTACACCAGCCAACTTTACAGGAATTTAAAACCTAATAAAGCTTGTAAATTAAGGCAGATGATAAGCGTCAGATTGTGGTAAAAATAATTTGATTTGCATTTTTACCACTCAATTATCCTAATTTTGTTGGGTGCTAAAAAATTTTAAGCTAATTTTTTAAATAATAAATTATGAACATTACTGTATATACCGAAACAACGCCCAACCCGGCAACAATGAAATTTATTGTAAACAAGCTTTTGATAAACGGAAGTGTTGATTTTGCAACGAAAGAAAGTGCCGAAGAATCGGCTTTTGCCAAAGAGCTGTACAAATTTAATTTTGTAAACGGCGTTTTTTTTGCCAGTAACTTTGTAACCGTTACTAAGGTTGAAGATGCGGCTTGGGCCGATATTGAGCCTATTTTAAAAGAATTTGTAAAAGGTGCTGTGGAATCGGAATTGCCTGTACAACAAACGGTAACCGAAGAAAACCTGGTTTTTGAAGGTACCGAAATAGAAATACAGATACAACAAATATTAAACGATTATGTAAGGCCAGCCGTAGAGCAAGATGGTGGAGCTATAAGTTATAAATCGTTTAATGATGGTATTGTAACCGTTGAACTTAGAGGCTCATGCAGTGGTTGCCCATCATCTACCATTACCCTAAAATCGGGCATACAAAGCCTGTTGCAACGCATGGTACCTGATGTTAAAGAAGTAGTTTCGGAAGCTATGTAATTGTGCCTCTTGTTGTAAAAAACAATAGTAATAACCAAAACAAATCGCTATGCGTACCTCCGCCTTGGTGCGTTTCTTTACACACCATAAATATTTACTAAACAGTGTGATATAACTTTTGTTTAATCTTTAAGCCACAAAAAAGGCTTCTTTACTTTACAGTGGTGGGTATGCACTTGGCAGCAAAATTTTGCTTACAATAGTATAATATTACAAAGTAAAACCACAGTTTCAAATAATACCAAGCAATAATTTTACGGTTTCCTCATCATCAACTTAACCTAAACCTTTGCTTTAAGCCATAAAAAACCAAGGTAAAAAAACCGAAACATAGCATAATATGAAAGGGAAGTAAGCCAAAATCATGGTAATAAAAACTTAAATATATAGCCGCCAAAAAGTAAAAAACCAGGATTAACTCTATATAAAAAGTAAAGTGAATATGCTGGTTTACATATTTATTGTGTATAATACTTTGGGTATTAAACTTGGGCGTACGAATAAAAGGCGACTTAAAACCAAATATACCTTCAACCACGGCAAGCGAGTTATGAAAACTCATGGCCATAGCCACCGAAACAAACGCTGGAAACAAAGCAATAAAATTTAGAACTCCTTTCCGTTTCGAGAAAAATGAAATGCTGTAAAACACCAAAAGCACCAAAAATCCCACCAAAAAAACCGAGATAATTTGAAAATAAAAAGGATTAATTAAGTGCTGATTTTTGATATATAAAACGGGTACACTTAAAAAAATACTAATAAAAGCCAATAAAAAATTATAGGCATTGCTTAAATGTAAGGTGGCAAAAAGTTTAATTTTAAACGATAGGTGTTTATTTTTCCAAATAGGGTTTAACATTTTTTTTGATGTTTCGATGGCTCCCTTAGTCCAGCGGTGCTGTTGCGATTTAAAAGCGTTAAGTTGGGCAGGCAATTGGGCTGGCGTATATACGTTTTCAAAATAGTGGAATTTCCAGCCTTTTAACTGTGCTCGGTAGCTTAAATCTAAATCTTCGGTAAGCGTATCGTGTTGCCAGCCACCCGCATCTATAATACAGGCTTTGCGCCATATACCAGCCGTACCGTTAAAATTTATAAACAGGCCAGCACTGTTTCGGCCACTTTGCTCGATGGTAAAATGCCCATCTAAGGCAAACGCTTGCACTTGTGTAAGTAAGGAATAGTTAGCGTTTACATGTTCCCATCGGCTTTGTACCATGCCCACATTGGGTGTAAAAAAAGGTAAAAGCTGGTTTAAAAATTCCTTTTCGGGGATAAAGTCGGCATCAAAAATAGCGATAAACTCGCCCTTGGC
>RDXP01000058.1 GCA_004292865.1 Sphingobacteriales bacterium | reverse complement strand
GATTTAATAGCAACAAGTAAAGGTAAAAACCGCCATGCTATACAACAGGGTTATACCTACACGCCAATGGATATTACCCAAGCCCATGAGATAGCCACCATTATAAATACGTATAAACCCGATATTGTTATACATACTGCCGCAATAACTAATGTAGATATTTGCCATACCGAACCAGAACTTTGTTGGCAAGTTAATGTTACTGCAGTTGCCTACTTAATTGATGCTTGCCGTAAGGCAAATGCTAAGCTCATCCATTTATCAACTGATTTTATATTTGATGGTAAAAGTGGCCCTTACACCGAAGAGGCCGAACCCAATCCATTATCATATTATGGCCAAAGTAAATGGGCTGCCGAGCAGTTGATAATGCAATCGGGTATTAAATGGGTTATATTACGTACAATATTGGTATATGGAGTGGTAAAAGATTTAAGCCGTAGCAACATAGTTTTATGGGCAAAAGCGGCTTTGCAAAAAGGCGAAACCATAAACGTAGTAAACGACCAATGGCGAACGCCTACCCTAGCCGAAGATTTGGCAACAATATGCTTATTGGCAGTACAAAAAAATGCACAAGGTGTGTACAACGCTTCGGGGGAAAATATGTTGAGTATTTTAGAACTGGTGCAGGCTGTGGCCGATTTTTATAGTTTAGATAAAAGTTTGATACAGCCCATAACATCGGCCAGCTTAAACCAAGCGGCTATAAGGCCAGCAAAAACAGGTTTTATATTAGATAAGGCTGTGGCCGATTTAGGCTACACACCGCACACGTTCACCCAAGGTTTAAAAATTATGGATAAACAATGGAAAGAATTAAACAAGAATGTATAATTTAGACGCAAAATTTAATAAACACAAAATTATGGCAATACAAATTGGCAACCAAGCTCCAGAGTTTACCTTGTTTAGCTCGGATTTAAAAGAAGTAAGTTTAAGCGATTATGCAGGTAAAAAAGTTATTATCCACTTTTTTCCGATGGCTTTTACAGGCGTGTGCACTACGCAATTATGCACCATGCGAGATAATTTTGGCTTTTACGAAGGTTTAAACGCAGTAGTATTGGGTATATCGGTAGACTCGCCTTTTACCTTAGCAAAATTTAAAGAAGAAAACAAGTACCAATTTCCACTTCTTTCGGATTTTAACAAAACAGTTTCGCAAGCATATAGCGCATATTATGATGAGTTTGTATTTAATTTAAAAGGAGTAGCCAAGCGAGCCGCCTTTGTTTTAGATGCGCAACACAAGGTAATTTATGCCGAAGTATTAGAATCGGCGGGCGATTTACCCGATTTTGCAGCCATTGATGCTTTAATAAAATAGGCCTTTTTGCTATTTAAAAGCCTATTTATAATATTTTCTTAATAAAAATTTGTGGTTGTGTAGTAAAACTGATACTTTTGCACTCTCAATAAAAAACAAATTTATTGGACCTGTGGCTCAACTGGATAGAGCACTTGACTACGGATCAGGAGGTTAGGGGTTCGAATCCCTTCAGGTTCACCATAAAAAAATCGAAGCCTTTTTGTAAAATACAAAAAGGCTTTTTAAATTTAATCAAATGCTTATGCTAAATTTAGTACTTTTTGGCCCTCCAGGTGCAGGTAAAGGCACACAATCGCTTAACCTAATCGCAAAATATGGATTAATTCATTTATCTACTGGCGATATTTTAAGAAACGAAATTAGCCATGGAACAGCTTTAGGTATTGAAGCCAAAAAATTAATGGATGAAGGTTTATTAGTACCCGATGCCGTAGTTATAGGTATGATAAGCAATAAATTAGATGCCAATAAAGAAGCCAAAGGTTTTATTTTTGACGGTTTTCCTCGTACCGTAGCCCAAGCCGAGGCATTGGATAATTTATTAAAATCAAAAAAATCGAGCATTGCTGCGATGATAGCTTTAGAGGTAGATAAAGTTGAACTTGAAAAAAGATTGCTTTTGAGAGGCAAAGATTCGGGCAGAGTGGATGACCAAAACACCGAAATTATAAAAAAACGTATCGAAGAATATATAAGCAAAACCGAAGTAGTAGCCAGTTTTTATGCCAACCAACATAAATTTTTTAGTGTAAATGGCATGGGTAGCATTGACACTATTTTTAAAGATATTACAAATGTTGTTGATAGCTTAAACTAATAATTTCCCCCCGACTGAAGTCGGGGGCAATTGATACTAAAGTCGAGGGCAATTGATACTAAAGTCGGAGGCAATTGATACTAAAGTCGAGGGCAATTGATACTAAAGTCGGAGGCAATTGATACTAAAGTCGGAGGCAATTGATACTAAAGTCGGGGGCAATTGATACTAAAGTCGGAGGCAATTGATGCTAAAGTCGGAGGCAATTGATACTAAAATCGGAGGCAATTGATACTAAAGTCGGAAGCAATTGATACTAAAGTCGGAAGCAATTGATACTAAAGTCGGGGGAAATTGATACTAAAATCGGGGGCAATTGATACTAAAGTCGGAGGCAATTGATACTAAAGTCGGAAGCAATTGATACTAAAGTCGAGGGCAATTGATACTAAAGTCGGGGCAATTGATACTAAAG
>RDXP01000057.1 GCA_004292865.1 Sphingobacteriales bacterium | reverse complement strand
TCGCCTTGGGCTTTTATGGTTAGGCCTAAATTACCGTGGCGGGCAATTTGTTCCAGCATGTGGTCGAAAAAATGCAGGCCTGTTACAATTTCGGTTTTGCCTTCGCCATCTAAATTTAGCTTTATGTAAATATCAGTTTCTTTGGTGGTTCGGCGGTGTTCGGTTTGGCGTTTGCCTAGTTTTAAAAACTGGTAAATTTTTTGCCAAGCTCCGTTCTCAAATTCATCCATACCAAAATTAGAGGTAACTGTTTTGGCTATATATTGCTGTATATTGGCTACTTGATTGTGGATTTCGCTTGCGCCGAGGTTGGTTTGGTTATCTATAAAAATACCTTTTGCACCTAGGTTTTTGGCCAATACCATATCGTTTAGTCGGTCGCCTATCACAAAGGAGTTTGCTAAATCGTATTTTTCGGTATCAAAAAACTGCGTTAATAAACCTGTTTGAGGCTTGCGGGTGGGGGCGTTATCTCGGGCAAAAGTACGGTCGATAAAAATCTCATCAAAAATAATTCCTTCGTTTTTTAAGGTATTGATGATAAAGTTTTGTACTGGCCAAAACGTATTTTCGGGATAAACAGCCGTACCTAAACCATCCTGATTGGTTACCATTACCAGTTTATAGTTTAATTCTTTAGCAATTTTGGCCAGCCAATAAATAGCACCAGGATAAAAGGTAAGTTTCTCGAAACTATCTATTTGCTCGTCGGCGGGTTCTAATATTAGGGTGCCGTCTCGGTCGATAAATAGGAGGGGGTGAGGTGGGGTGGGGTTTTGGTTATTCATTTTTATATTACCAATATGCGTAATGTATTTAGCAAACTCTCATTCTCTTGTGGTGTGCCTACAGTAATTCTTATACAGCCTTCGCAAAGTTCTATTTTATTACGATTGCGTACAATAATACCTTTGGCTACCAAAAAATTGTATATGGCGTTGGCATCGGTGGTTTTTACCAAAATAAAGTTAGCATCGGATGGGTAAATATCCAAAACAAAAGCCATAGATTTTAAAGCAAGCACAAGTTTATCTCGTTCAGAGAGAATTTCTTTAATCCAGTTGTTTATTTGGCTTACGTTTTGTAAGGCATCTAAAGCCAGCTGTTGCGATGCTTGATTAATGTTATATGGCGGTTTTACACGGTTAAAAACTTCAATAATCTCTTCACTTGCAAAAGCCATACCTATACGTAAACCCGCCAAGCCCCAGGCTTTGGATAAGGTTTGCAATACTACCAAATTGGCGTATTCGGTGAGTTCCTGTATAAAACTTTTTTGGCGAGAATAGTTGATATATGCCTCGTCAACAACCACTAAGCCATTAAAATTGGCCAATAAGGTTTCTATATCTTCACGGTTAATAGAGTTGCCTGTGGGGTTATTGGGCGAGCATATAAATATCAATTTTGTATGGGCATCAATAGCTTCGGCAATGCCATCTAGGTTTAGTTGGTAATCGGTGGTTAGGTTTACTTTTTTTAGTTGCACATCGTTTATGTTTGCCGATACTTCGTACATACCATACGTTGGCGGCACAATAATTACGTTATCAATCCCTGGGTTGCAAAAGCTACGGAACAGGATATCAATGGCTTCATCGCTACCATTACCTAAAAAAATATTGCGGGGCGGTACACCTTTTATATGGCTTAGCTTGGTTTTTAAGGCAAATTGTAAAGGGTCGGGGTAGCGGTTATAATTTGTTGCCAGTGGCGAACCAAAGGCATTTTCGTTGGCATCTAAATACACCGAAGCCTCGCCCTTAAACTCGTCCCGAGCAGAGGAGTAGGGTTTAAGGTTTTTAATGTTTGGGCGTATGATGGTGTTGATATTGAAGGGCATGGTGTTGTTGAAGAATTTATTTTACTTTGTAGTTGTATATAAAATATTGTAGTGCAAGGGTATCGGTGGTTTGTAGTTGTACCAATGCCTTGGCATCAATGTTTATGGGTTGGTTATAAGTTGTACCCGATTGTGTGCCATTAAGTTGTTTAATTTTATAGCTTAATGCCCCAAAATTCAAATCTAAATAATTGCCATTAGCAACTCTTACATCTTTAGTGGTATAAGTTATATTTGGGGCAACACCATTAGCAATTAAAGGTGCTTTAAATTTTAGTAATAAAAAGGCTAAATCTTGTGGATTTACTGGATATTGTTTTTGTGAGAAAAATATAAATTCGGTTTTTGTGGTAGCAAAATCACTGTTTAAATTGTATGCTTGTTTTGGATTACCAAGTTGGGCTAAACTTTTCGATTCGAAAACCATAGTTTCGCTGGCATCAATAGCTTGGTTTTGCAAGTTAAAATTGGTTTCGTTTTTTATAAAGCGGGTAATGGTATCGGCATTGGTAATTTCTCGGTTTTTGGTGAAAAGCCTTACTGGGGTTAGGTTGGTTATTTGGGTAAGATAAAGGGTTTCGGGGAAATACACATATTTTTGTTCATCATCTTTTTTGCAGGATGACAAGTATCCGCATAAAGCGAAGAGTAAAATGATTTTTATTTTAAGGTTTTTCATAAAACGGAAATTGTTTTGCAATAAAAGTATAAATTATAATAAAACTTATCT
>RDXP01000121.1 GCA_004292865.1 Sphingobacteriales bacterium | reverse complement strand
ACTGCCATCCTCGGCTGGGGCTTGGTAACCTGCATCTTCTACCGCAAAGCCTAAAGATGGTAATTCCCAGCCTGTTGGCTCATCTAGTTTTACTTGCTCGCCGTTGTTATTGGTTAAAGTATCGGTTAAAGGGTTAAACGTTAAACTTCCAGCAATGGCTAAGGCGGTTACCACCTCGGGCGATGCTACAAACGAATGCGTATTGGGGTTACCATCGGCTCGTTTAGCAAAGTTGCGGTTAAACGAGGTAATGATAGAGTTACGTTCTTGTTTTTCGGCACCGTGGCGAGCCCATTGGCCAATACAAGGGCCGCAAGCGTTTGCCAAAACTACGCCACCCATTTTATCAAAAGTATTTAAAAAACCATCGCGGTCAACGGTAAAGCGTACCTGTTCGCTACCTGGGGTAATGGTAAATTCCGATTTTGCCGTTAAATGTTTATCAACCGCTTGTTGCGCCAGCGATGCCGCCCTCGAAATATCTTCGTAGCTAGAATTGGTGCAAGACCCTATTAGGCCTACTTCCAATTTCTCGGGCCAACCGTTTTCTTTAACTGCGGCAGCAAATTTAGATATTGGCCAAGCCAAATCGGGTGTAAACGGCCCATTAATATGTGGTTCTAAGGTGCTTAAATCAATCTCAATAACCTCATCAAAATATAAAGCTGGGTTGGCATACACCTCATCATCGCCTGTTAAATGTGCTTTAACTTGGTTGGCAAGGTCGGCAATATCGCTTCTATCGGTAACTCTTAAATACGCTTCCGATTTTTCATCGTACCCAAAAATTGATGTTGTTGCACCAATTTCGGCACCCATATTACAAATGGTACCTTTACCCGTTGCCGAAAGCGAACGAGCGCCTTCGCCAAAATATTCTACAATTGCACCTGTACCACCTTTTACAGTTAAAATACCCGCAACTTTTAGTATCACATCTTTGGCCGATGTCCAACCCGAAAGTTTGCCTGTAAGTTTTACGCCTATTAGTTTAGGGAATTTAAGTTCCCAAGCTAAACCAGCCATTACATCGCAAGCATCGGCACCGCCAACGCCAATAGCAATCATACCTAAACCACCAGCATTGGGCGTGTGGCTATCGGTACCTATCATCATACCACCCGGGAAAGCGTAGTTTTCTAACACCACTTGGTGAATAATACCTGCCCCTGGTTTCCAAAAACCTAAACCGTATTTATTTGATACCGAGGATAAAAAGTCGTAAACTTCTTTATTTTGGATTTTGGCTGTGGCCAAATCTTTATCGGCACCTATTTCGGCTTGTATCAAATGGTCGCAATGTACGGTACTAGGCACCGCCACTTTTGGGCGTCCAGCTTGCATAAATTGCAAAAGCGCCATTTGTGCAGTGGCATCTTGCATGGCCACACGGTCGGGCGCAAAATCAACATAATCTACACCTCGTAGGTAAGTTTGTACCGCTGGGTTATCCCATAAATGCGAATACAATATTTTTTCGGTAAGCGTTAAGGGTTTACCCACAACTTTACGGGCAATAGCTAGTTTATTACCCAAGTTATCGTAAACTTCTTTGATCATGTTGATATCGAAAGCCATTTTTTTTTATTTTTTTTAGTTGAAAATTTTTAATTGCGATGCGAATTTAAGGTTTAGCCTTTATATTTTATAATTTGATGTAAATTAGATTTTAAATTTAGGGTTTTGCTACACATTACCCAGCCATTTTTTTTATAGTTTTTTTGGATACGCCAATTTTTTTATAATGAGGTAAAATTATATGCGTAAAATGAGATGGTGTAAAAAACAAAAAGCCTTCAAATACTAATATTTGAAGGCTTTTTGCTTTTTAGTGTGATCCCGCTGGGATTCGAACCCAGGACCACTACATTAAAAGTGTAATGCTCTACCAGCTGAGCTACGGAATCAATTTTAAAAAAAAAGAAACTAAAGGTCGATTTTTTTAAGTTGTGCAAAGATAGAATTCTTTAGTGTAAATGCAAATAGTAATTTATTATTTTATCATTTTGTTTTTGTTGTGCTTTTTTTTTGTAGATAAGTGCAATTTTAATGTACTTATGGGGGCTAAAAATTGATTTTTTTTTGAATAAAAGTATTGTTTCTGTCGAATAAAAAATGTATTTTTTTTTTTAATTGAATTATTAAACCCTGCTTAAACGAGTGATTTGTTTTTTTTTAACAAGGCTTTAATCATTTTGTTTTAAAATAAAAAGGGTAACTTAAAATTTTAATCAATCTACAAAGGTTATACTATCATCGGCCAGCATGGCTATACCTTTAAAGCGTTGTATTAAGCGGCAGGTGGTTACTACATCTTTTTGACAATAAATTTTAATTCGTTCTAAATCATTTTGTTGCCAATACACATTACCCACCTCGCTACCATCAATATCATCTTTTGGGGTGGGTATGTTAAATATAGCTGCCAGTAAATTTAGCGAAGTATAGTTTTTATAATCACCAAATTTCCACAACTCCATGGTATCAATATGGTTAATTTCCCAAGGTTTTTTGCCAGCAATATCTAGCTGTTGTGGTATTTTTAAATCGTTTATCAACATGCGGCGGCACAAGTACGGGAAATCAAATTCTTTGCCATTATGCGCTCCCAAAATAAGCTGCTTGGCTTGCTTGTTTAATAGGTTTATAAAATCCTGCAAAAGTATTTTTTCATCATCACCATAAAAAGATTTTATTCTTAAATTATTTTCGCCTCTAAAAACACCTACCGATATGCACACTATTTTGCCAAACTCGGCCCATATACCCGCCCGTTCGTAAAAATCTTCGGGGGCTTGTTCTTCTTTGCGCTGAAACTTTGTTTTTTGTTCCCACAGTTTTTGAAAATGCGGGGGCATTTCGCTAAAATACTTGTATTGGGGTACTGTTTCGATATCTAAAACTAATAAATTTTGAAGGTCGAGGTTGGCTAACATTTTTGGCTTTTATGTGTGGATGTAAATTTAAAACTTAATTTTCGATTTTTATTTAGGTAACGCTACTTTCTTAGTACCTCAAAAACCTGCATCAACTTATTTCCCCTATCGTCTTCCAATGTAATGCTGTGTTTACCAATACTTGGGTTTAATGCTAGCTCGTGTAAATTAAATGTTGTGCTTATATATACATCATCTAGCCACCAGTAAATTTTACTTTGGGTGTTTCGGTGGGCGGCACTAAATATTACTTTGCCTTTATTGCCATTAATTTCTGTAGGGATGTAAATTTTCGCATTGTTTTTAGGGTAAATAAGTTCTAAAGGGCGGTAAGCATCTTGCTCATCGGTACAGGTTGGCGATAAAGGTGGCAAGGCTTCGTAATCGGGATGGCGTATTTTATAGTAATAAGCCATGGCTGGCGGCAATACAAACCAATTAATATGCAACATATTATCAGTAGTGGCGCAAGCCGAATTTACCCGATAAGTTTTCGTTTTATTAACGTGTATTAATTGGTGATAAGGGCATAAAGCCGATTTTAGCGCATTTTTAGGCATATACACATCCTCCGCCCCAGCGCACATACTGGCCCTATAACCGCTTTTTTTACACACCAATACCTTTGCCATATTACGGTAAGGGATAACAAAAGGGGCACTTGCGGGCAGTAAATTAAAAATATCGAACAACATGGGGGCAGCCGTTTTTATGCCTGTTAGCTCGGGGCGGCCTTCGCCATCGGCATTGCCTACCCACACACATACCAAGTATTTGGAGGTTAAACCTATTGCCCAGCCATCTCTAAAACCAAAGCTGGTACCTGTTTTCCAGGCTATTTTTTGGGACGATGAAAACTGCTCCCACAATAATTCTTCGCCAGGCCGCATTACTTCTTGCATGGCTGCAAAGGTGTAATATATGGAACCATAATCTAATACCGATGAGGTACTTAATTGTTCGTTTTGATTTTTTTGGCTAATGTATTGTGGCTGGTGGTAATCGTTGAAATTGTATTGTTGGGGATGTTTTGGATAATGATTTAGTGTACGGGCCATGCTGGCATACACACCCGATAATTGCCACATAGAAGTTTCGCAACCTCCCAAAATTATAGATAAACCGTAAAAATCGGCAGGGTTATTAAGGCTTGTAATGCCTAATTTTTTAAGCTGTTGGTAAAAACGTTCGTATTTATATTGCTGCAGCATTTTTACCGCTGGTATATTTAACGACCGGCTTAGTGCCTTAGCTGCAGGTATGGCACCATCGTAACCTAAATCGTAGTTTTGAGGTGTGTAGCCGCCTATTTGGGTGGGGATATCGGCTATTAAAGTGTTGGGCAATAGCATTCCATCGGTTAACATGCTGGCATAAAGCAGGGGTTTTAGCGTACTGCCTGGGCTACGTACCGCTTTTATCATATCCACATGGCTTTCCATTTCGGGGTTTTGTGGTTCGTAAATATTGCCTATGTAAGCCAAAGTATTTCCTGTTTCTATATCCAATACCAAAGCTGCCGCATTATTTATTCCGTTGGCTTTGTATTGTTGGTGGTAGCGTTTAATAATGCTGGCAACGTTATGCTGTAGGGTTTCGTTTATAGTGCTTATAAGCAGTGTTTTATCAGCTTTAAGTGTGCTAAAATCTTGCTTAAACCTATCCAGCAAATGGGGTGCGTTTTGTGGCAATGCAAGGGGGCTTTGTGGTATAGCTTCTAATTTTGCCAGCTGGCAAGTGCTTTTATCAATAGTATTTTGGGTGCTGAGTTTATCTAAAAGTGCGTTCCTTTTTTTTAATAAGGCCACCCTGTTTTTGCCCAAGTGTATTAATGATGGCGCATTGGGTAATACCGCCAAGGTAGCCATTTCGGCCCAGGAAAGTGTGCTGGCTTGGCGGCCATAATAACGCCATGCGGCGGCCTCAAGGCCTACTACATTACTCCCAAAAGGGGCATTACTGGCATAAAGAGCCAATATTTGGGGTTTTGAGTACGAAAGTTCTAACCTAAAAGCCAGTACCATTTCGATTGTTTTTTGCCAAATCGTTCGGGGTTTATTACGGCTAAGCCGAATTACCTGCATACTAAGGGTACTGGCGCCGCTTTTGGTTTTTTGGTTTTTGATATTGATTTTTATTGCCCTAGCTAAAGCCCAAAAATCTACCCCGAAATGCTGGTAAAAGCGTTTATCTTCAAAAGAGGTAATACATTTTGCAAATTTATGGGGTACGGTATCGGCAATGGGGAAACGCCACTGCCCATCGGCGGCTATGGCGGCACTTAATAAGTGCCCATTGCTGGCTTTTACAACAAAGCAAGTAGGTGCATTAAATAAAGGTGCAGGAAGCGAAAACCAAAAACCAACAAGTATAACAAGCCCCACCAATAGCCAAATATATTTTTTTAATGCCTTTTTAATTTTCATTAATGCAAATTAAATTAATGGTTTTTATTGTAATAGCCAAAGCCGAAAGGTTAAATATGTTTTAATACTTATGCGCCAAAAATTAAATGATAAGTTATTTAACAAATTAACAAAGATATAAGAAAACGATTCGCTTTCTTACCCCCCCCACATCAAGTATATGCCAGGTATAAAAAAACAACAAAAAACTTGCATTTATTACCTTCGCCTAAGATAAAAAATATTAAATTGCCAATACATTTTGCACAATCAACAACTAAACTTTTAGCCCATGCCTACTTCCCAATATTACGCAATGTTACATGCCAAATGCCCACGTTGTAGGCAAGGCAATTTATTTGCAACAGCAATGTATGGTTACAAATCGCAAAAAATGCATCAAAACTGCCCAAAATGTAGCTTTAAGTACGAAATAGAGCCAGGATATTTTTACGTGGCAATGTATGTAAGTTATGTGCTTAATGTAATGCTTAGCGTTGCCATTGGCTTGTTAACCTATTTAATTACCCACGAAGAACACTCGCCATGGGTATATGTAGGTGCTATTTTACTAGCAAGTTTTTTGTTTTCGCCCATAAATTTTAGGTATTCGCGAGTAATTTTAATGTATTGGCTTTCGCCCAATGTAAAATATGTTGCCCATTATGACCATGATTAATAAACAAACTTTTGAGTTTTTAGCAAACCTAGCCGAAAACAACAACCGAGATTGGTTTTTGGCCAATAAGGTGGCTTACGAAACAGCGCAACAAAATGTTTTGGCTTTCGCCGATGATGTACTAGCGCAATTACAAAAAATTGATACAAGCATTCCAAATAACCTAACGGCGAAAAAAAGTGTAATGCGTATTTACCGCGATGTAAGGTTTAGTAAAGATAAAGCACCTTACAAAAACAACTTCGGAATGGGTTTTTCGGCCAACGGAAAAAACGGCAATTACCCAGGCTATTACATACAAATACAGCCCAATAATAGCTTTATTGCAGGCGGATATTGGATGCCCGAAGCCGCACACCTTAAAGCCATAAGACAAGAGATTGACTACAATGCCGCTCAATTTAAGACAATAATAGAAGCCCCTAGTTTTGTAAATTTTTTTGAAACACTAAGCCAAACTGATAAATTAAAAACCTGCCCCAAAGGGTACAACGCCGATAACGAAAATATTGAACTATTAAAACTTAAAAGCTATACAGTTTTTCATAGCTTTACCGATGATGAAATGATGCAGCATACCATCATAGAAAAAATGATAAAAGGATTATCTTTAATTTCGCCTTTAACCCATTTTATAAAAAATGCCATACAATAACCACATATTAATAATGAGAAAATTTAGTTTTATTGCACTTACTACCTTACTTTTTTTAACCTCTTGCGTTGTATTATCAAACAAAAAATACAAACAATTATTAGCACAAAAAGATTCGATTGCCACAGGGTGGGAAAAATGCCGAACCATTACCGCAGGCTTAGAAACCGAAAAAGCAGCCTTACAAGCCGATACCTCGGCTTTACATAAACAAATTGCCAGTTTAGACGAAAAATTAAACGACCTAAATAGCAATTATACCAAATTAAGAGCCAACAGCTCGGGCGAAATAAACAAGCTATCGGGCAATGTAAACAAGCTTTCCGATGATTTAAGCAAACTATCCGACGACCTTAAACTACGAGAACAACGCCTGCGTGAAGTAGAAGAAATACTAAAAAAACGAGATGCCGCCACCGAAGCCCTAAAAAACAAACTCCAAAAAGCACTATTAGGCTTTACCGAAAACGGCCTAAGCGTTGAAGTAAAAAATGGCAAAGTTTATGTATCGTTAACCGATAAACTATTATTTAGCAGCGGTAGCATTGTAATTGATGAAAAAGGAAAATTAGCCCTACAAGCCTTAGCAAAAGTATTGTTAACCCAGCCCGATATAAATGTAGCCGTTGAAGGCCATACCGATAACCAAAAAGTAATTAACCTAGGCCAAATAAAAGACAATTGGGATTTAAGCGTTTTAAGGGCAACATCGGTAGTACGGTTTTTAACCGACCAACAAAAAATACCATACATACGCTTAACCGCAACAGGTAAAAGCCAATACCAACCCATAGATATTGCCAATACCAGCGAGGCCCGCAGCAAAAATCGCCGCATAGAAATTGTACTTTCACCAAAGCTAGATGAGCTTTATAATTTGATAAAGTAGGAGCGGTGAGGTTTTTTTACTTTTTTTAACTTTACAAAAATCTAAAACTTTAACCCCTTCATCTCCTCGGCACTTTCTTCTACTTTAAGCCTTAAATCTTCTTTAAAAGCTATCACATTGGCCAGTAGTTGTGCATCGGTGCAAGCCAAAATTTGGGCCGCTAAAATGCCTGCATTTTTTGCCGCATTTAAGGCTACCGTAGCCACGGGTACACCGTTGGGCATTTGTAATATGGAAAGTATCGAATCCCAACCATCTATAGAATTGCTAGATTTTATGGGAACACCTATTACGGGCAATGGCGTAATGGAGGCTACCATACCGGGCAAATGCGCCGCTCCGCCAGCACCAGCAATAATTACTTTTAGGCCTCGGGTGGTGGCTGTACGGGCATAAGTAAACATACGCTCGGGGGTGCGGTGGGCCGATACCACCGTTATTTCAAAACCTACGCCTAGTTGGGTAAGCACCTGGGCGGCTTGTTGCATAATACCTAAATCCGATTGGCTGCCCATTATAATTCCTACTTTAATATCCATTGTATGTTTTTTTTATGTGCTTTTTAGGCAATTACTTTTAAGGTTTGTTGTACAAATTTTGCTTTTGCTATGGCTTGGGTTCTATCCTCATCTATAATAGTTACGTGTCCCATTTTACGGTACGGTTTGGTAAATATTTTTCCGTATAGGTGTACATACACGCCCGATAAGGGCAATATTTTTTCTAAACCTTGGTATATGGCTATGCCATCGTAACCGTTTTCGCCCAGTAAATTAATCATTACAGCGTGGGTTATGGTTTTGGTATCGCCTAGTGGCAAATTAAAAATTGCCCTTAAATGCTGTGCAAACTGCGAGGTGTAATTGCCCTCTATGCTTTGGTGGCCGCTATTGTGTGGCCGTGGTGCCAGCTCGTTCACCAGCAATGTACCCTGTTTGGTTAAAAACATTTCTACGGCAAGCAAGCCTACCATATTTAATTTTACAATTATTTGGGTGGCTATTTGTTGTGCTTGTAGCTGTATAGCTTCGGGGTATTGCGAGGGCGAAATTAAAAACTCTACCAAATTGGCTTCGGGGTTAAAATCCATTTCCACCATCGGGAAAGTGGCTATTTCGCCACGCTCGTTTCGGCTTACTATTACGGCTACTTCTTTCTCAAAATCAATACATTGCTCTATAATACTAGGAGCGGTAAATGCGTTTTCGAGCTTGTTTCGGCTGTGTAATTTTACCACACCTTTGCCATCGTAACCATCTTTACGTATTTTTTGTATCAGCGGAAAATCGAAGCCTGTGGCTTGTAATTGCTCGATAGATTGTATCAACTCAAAATCGGCGGTAGGAATATCGTTTAGCTTAAAAAACTGTTTTTGTAAGCCTTTATCCTGTATTAACCTAATTACACGTGGTTGCGGATAAACGGCAACGCCTTCTTTTTCTAGTTGTTCTAAGGCTTCTACATTTACTTTTTCGATTTCTATGGTAATTAAATCAAGGTTTTTGCCAAAATTATACACCGTATCGTAATCGTTTAAAGCACCAATGATAAATTTATTACACAGGTTTTTACAAGGCGCATTGGCATCGGGGTCTAACACCGAAACGTTAATATTGTAGTTTATAGCTTCTTGTATAAGCATACGGCCTAGTTGGCCTCCGCCTAAAATCCCCAATCGGGTTTGTGTAATGGTTTTCATTTTATGAGGCTAAAAATACTTTATCTTACCTAAAATATGAAATTGTTTTTTATTGCGGTATATTTTAAATTAAATCTCATTTTTGAAGCATGGATAATTTAGATTACGATGCCGTAATTATAGGAGCGGGTGCTTGCGGATTAATGTGTGCTGTGCAGGCGGGTTTTTTGGGTAAGCGTGTTTTGCTTATCGAAAAAAACGATAAAGTGGGGGCCAAAATTTTAATTTCGGGTGGTGGCAGGTGTAATTATACCAACCTGCATTGCGGTAGCGAAAACTTTATTTCCGAAAACCCGCATTTTATAAAATCGGCTTTGGCCGCCTGGACGGTGAACGATAGCGTACAATTTTTTGAAACCTACGGCATTATAGGGCAAGAGAAAACGCTAGGCCAGCTTTTTCCCACCAGCAATACCGCCAAAGATATTGTACAAGTTTTTATTGATTTATGCCAGCAATTGCAACAAACCATAGTACTAAATTCTACCCTTACGGGGATAAACAAAACGCAAGATATTTTTAACGTAAACTACCACGCCAATGGGCAAAATACTGTAATACAAACCAATAACGTAGTAATAGCCAGCGGAGGCTTGCCTATTGCCAAAATGGGAGCTAGCGATTTTGGTTTAAAAATAGCTAAACAATTTGGGTTAGCCATTACCCATACCGCCCCCGCACTGGTGCCGCTTACCATTACAGGCAAGGCATTGGATTGGTACGCCCACCTATCGGGCAACTCGGTTTTTGCGCAAGTAAGCAATGGTAAAATAAGTTTCGAAGAAAACATTTTGTTTACCCATTGGGGATTAAGTGGGCCAGCTATATTGCAAATATCATCGTACCTACAACCCGGCGAAACATTTACCATCAACCTTTTGCCCAAGCAGCAAATAAAAATATTGATTGAAGAAGAAAGAAAAACAAACGGTAAAAAGCTATTATCAAATTACCTTACCTTGTTTTATACCCGAAAATTTGTAGATGCCCTTACGGGGATTTTACCTATCCAAAAAAACTTAGCTTCGTTAAGCAATGCCGATATGGAGGCTATCCATAATTTTATACACCAATTTACAGTTACACCAGCAGGCAATAAAGGCTACGATAAAGCCGAGGTAATGCGGGGCGGCGTGTGTACCAATGAGCTATCGTCTAAAACATTAGAAACAAAAAAAGTTAAAGGCCTATATTTTGGAGGCGAGTGTGTGGATGTAACTGGCTGGCTGGGCGGCTATAATTTTCAATGGGCTTGGGCTAGTGGTTATGTAATTGCACAAAATTTATAGACTATCAAAAAAATCAATCCAAAATCAATCAAAAAACATAATATTTGGCTACCACTGTTAAAAAAACGGCATACCTTTATTACATGCTATGGTGGATGATGTAAACACTTTAGCACAAAACCTACACATTATAGCGTTATTGAATTTAATCCTCTATTCAGGGCTTTAAAATGGTAGATGAACGGGCCTGGCTAAAAACTAAAGCCATATAAATAAGATGTTTAAACACCTATTGTGTAAAAATAAATTTGTATTTAAAAAGTACATAAATTACATTTACACCTAATTAATAAATTATTTAATTTAACCTAAAATTTTTATGAAAACACTCACAAAACACTCACAAACACTCACAAACACTCACAAACACTCACAAACACTCACAAACACTCACAAATACTCACAAATACTGTAATAGTTTTAGTAAGTTTTTTGGTCATTACGGTTTCATCTTGTAAGAAAAATGTTTTGGATGAAAATTTGCCAACACCAGTTACATTGGATAATACTGGAATGTTAAGTTTTAGAACGACAAATGATTTCCAAAATGTTATGTCGCAAATTTCAGAAAGTACTGAACTTGGATTGCCCCAAAAAATAGAAACCATACTTAATGCGCCTAAATTCATTTCACTCTACACCAAACAAAAAAATCTAAATGCTACTAGACTAATTGTACCTATGGGGACTGAGTCTAATGAAACTAAGGAAGACACAACAAAAGTAAAGCCTTTTGAAGATCTTGTACCAGACCCATTTTTTGCCTCTGTGATTAACGATAAGCTAGAGATTAAAGTTGAGGGTGTAATATATAAGATTACACCTTACGGAACGTTTATTTTTAAACCCGAAAAACTTGATAGGGTAAATGCTATACTTTTGGCTAACCCTTTTGTCGAAAATCAAAATCTTACAGCCCATTCATTTTATAAGAATAATACTAATGATGATTTTTATAAAATAGAAGATGGTATAATGCTTTTAGATACCTATAACAGAGCAAAACCTGATTTGATAAATGATGAATTTAAAAGCCAAAATTTAAGTTCATCAAAAACAGATTCAAAAATACAGCAAAGTAAAAAGTCTCTATCCAAGAAAATTATGGGTACTGGTTCCGATGATTGGATTTACGAAAGCTTACCTACAGTACAGTTTGGCGCAAAAACTTGGGCAGGTAAATTTTTTCAAAGCCTAAGGGGGAGAGAAGAGGTACACACCCAAGGTTTTGGGTCTAACAATAGAGTTAGGGTAAACTTTTATAATGCCACGTGGGGTGTTTATTCTGCAATAGGTATAAATGTTACTATGCAAAAAAAGAATTGGATAGGTTGGTCTAGTACCGATGCAAGCGAAATAAGATTAGGTTGGGACGCTCTCGAATATTATGCAGGAGAACTACCAGGTGCTCCACTTATAAATGCACCTTATAGTTCCCAAAAATTTACACCATTGGATTTACCCAAAATAACTAAACAATATGTAGAAGTTGACCTATTAGGATACAATTATAAGTTTGAAAAAAACGAAATGCTTCAAAAAAGTATAAAGCAAATATATGATTTTGCAAAAAATCCTTCACTTGGGTTATATCCCAAAAAGCAAGATGTAAACTATGCCTTTAAAGTATGGAACGATTTTACTAAAAAGAGTATTTCGATTATTCAAGAAAGAGACGAAATTATTGTTTATAACCAATCTAGAGCATCTAAAAGATTAGATTGGGCAGTAGGCATTAAATTAACTAGCGATTTTAGTGATATAAAATTAGGTTACGCCCCTTTGAAATTTACTTTAAATAAGGCTTCTGTTTTTGGGTTAGCTAAATATGGTTCAGAATGGAGAGGGATAAGAATTGTTAATCAATAAAAATACAGCTATGAAACGATATATCACATTATTATTAACAATCACTTGTTTTTTAGGATATTCACAAGATTTTACAAGGAAAGGTTTTTTTAATAAAACTAAAATTGGTATTCTGATTAGAACAAAAACTAACCCCGAACCAATTTCGACATCCCAGTTAAACAAAAGTGGTAACGGAACCGAAATTTCCACCATAAACGGCTGGTACATAAATCCTAAATTGGCTATAGGCTTAGGCATAGGAGTTACATCATATATAAACCCTACGGTAAGCTTTTATCCTGTGTTTACTAATATTCATTATTATTTTCTTAATCAAATAAAAACACCTTTTGTATTTACCAATATAGGATATAATATTGAGTTTGATAGCTTTTTAAAAGGAGGTTTATTGTATGAAGCTGGCTTGGGCTATAACCTAAAAATAGGTAAAAAAATTGCCTTAACGCCCGAGATAGCCTACAAAACCCAAAATTATAGGGAGATTTTTTTTACAGATGAAAAAGCCTCTTTACAATCATTTTCATTAGGTATTGGTATTCTTTTTTAAAAACAAATAGCCACGATGGATAGCAACAATCGTGGTTATATATAACTTTATGAAATATTTAAAAATATATTTAGCAATACTTTTTAGTATTGCCCATACTGGTAATAGCTATGCGCAAAACTATTTTTATACCCATTTAAAAGTGCCTTTATTGGAGTATATAGGCGTTTTATCCAACCAAAATAATATAAACCCCAATAATACCACCGCGGGTATAATTTTTAACGTTGGCTATGCGGTTAATTTTGCCGAAAATTTTTATACCGAAATAGGGGTTGATTATGTTGTGAGAAGTACGGTAACAAATAAATTTTATGAAAAACCAGACTTAAAAAATCAAATTGCCGAATTTAAAGCACAAAATAGTTCCATAGCCCTACAAGTAAAACCCCTATATAAAATTAGTATTGATGCCGATGATAATACATTTTTAACCTTTGGTGCGGGTATAAATTACCAAAAACTATATGGTAAAGGAATGTTTACAAATTTAGTTAACACTCAAAACCAGTTAGAGGAAATTAAAACATCGCAAAGCAAATTCCATGTTGTAATACAGCCCGAAATAACCATCATTTTTAAAACAGAGAAAAAATTTGGCTACCGATTAGGTCTAACCTATAGTTACATCAATTGGGATAAAGCAACTACAAACTTTAGCAACAATACAAATTTTACTATTCCCTCAAATAAAAGTTCTACCTTGTTTTTTTCGGGAGGTTTTATATTTTAATTATGAAAAATAAATTTTTAATCACAGTTTTACTATCTTTTGTAGCATTAGGTATAAAAACGCAAAACGGTAATATCGAAGTTTTAAAAAATGGGTTTTAAAAAGCCGAAATTGGTGCCACAACCCGTGGTTTAAGCCATACATCGTTTTATAAAGATTTACCTAACGATTTATGGAAGTTTATTTGCAACCAATATTCTATTATTACAGGGCGTTGGGTTTCATTCTAATGTAAGCTGCGGTCGTAATTTTAGTGGTAGATATTATTTAGGTACTAGTTTGGGTTTTAACAGCCAAAATACAAGTGTTAGCTATCATATTAAAACCATACCATTAAGTATGCACCCTAAAATAAATTATTTTAAAAAAAAAGTAAATACGCTATATGTGCTGGGTAATTTGGATTATGCTTTACCTCACGGTAATGTATCATGAGGTGTAAATTTTGGTTACCAGTTTGTTGCGAGCAAAATAAGTAAGCATTTGTTGGGTGTTTCGATACAAAATCAGGTACAAAATGTAAGGGGAGCCTACTATCGAGATTTTATGGAGTTAGACCCAGTAACTAATACCATGGTAAATTACGGCTCGAAGCCTTATTTTGGTAGGTATAAATTAAGTGGTTGCGGTCTAAACATAGCCTACATTTTTTAAGTTTTATTTTTGAGTTTCCTCCGCCATTTTTAATGCCTCATAAGCATTTACCACTCCTCCAGTTTTTGATAAATCGCTAAATAAAACTTTATCGGTAGCTGTACCAGGTTTTATAACCTTTAAGCCAGGCATTTTTATCGACGATTTTAATATTATCTGTTTTAATTGTATTGCACTTAAATAAGGGTAATAAGATAGCAATAATGCCGCTACACCAGCCGTAATGGGCGAGGCAAAGCTGGTGCCACTAGCGGTTAAAAATTCTTTATCTAAATTTATAGAGGTTACTTTTTCGCCAGGTGCAAATACATCTACTTCTGTTTTACTGTAATTGCTAAAATTTGCGGCCAAGTGTTCATCGTTATTAGCGGCCGATGCGCCTACATTTATTACATTAGGTGCATCACTTGCCGAACCATTTATAAAAGTATCATTAGGATATTTTACAACACTATCAAGGCTTTGGCCTTCGTTTCCAGCGGCTTGTACCAGCAATACATTTTTTTTGGCAGCGTATTTAAAAGCAGCATCTACCCATTTTTTTTGTGGTGATATTTTTTTACCAAAACTCATATTAATAATTTTTGCTCCATTTTTTACAGCATATATAATGGCATTGGCAATATCTTTATCATACTCATCGCCATCGGGTACAGCCCTCAGCATCATAATTTTAACATTATCGGCAATGCCTTGTATGCCATAACTATTGTTTCGGTTGGCACCTATTAAGCCCGATACGCCCGTACCATGCGATGCGTTACTGGCTTTAAGCAAATTGTTTCCATAGTATTTGTTTTTGTTTTTTTGCCAATCATCGTCCATTATACGTTTTCGGATATTTAAGTCGGGGTTTATATCACGTTCGAGTTTTTCTAAATATTCATTAATTTCTTTAAGCACAGCTTGCGAGTTAGCACTTGGGTCGCGGCTTAAAACATTTACCCAAAAAGCCTTTGCACTTTGTGTTGTATCGTTTGTAACTGTAGCCGTTTCTATATCGGCTAGTGCAAAGCCTTTGGCTGTATCTAATTTTAAGTCTCTGTAAATAAAATAACTACTTGCTAATAATCCATTGGCAAATGGTTTTAAATTTTCTGTTTCTTTTTTTGCTCGATTTATCGTAGTATCTCTTAATGCCTTTAATTTAGTGTAATTTTTAAACTCCTTCGGGTTTGATTTTTGGTTTGTAGCAATGCTAAATTTTTGTTGCAAAATGGGGTACATCCTAATTTCTTCCGATGCTTCGTTAATAATAGGCGTACCATTACGGGCACCTAAAAAATTCCAGCCATGTACATCATCAATGTAGCCATTTTTATCATCATCAATACCGTTGCCAGGTTTTTCTTTGGGGTTTACCCATAAAATATTTTTTAAATCCAATTGTGCCGTATCAATGCCGGTATCAATAACGGCCACAATTACGGGTGTAGATTTTTTGTTTTTTACAAGTTGGTAGGCTTTATCAAGGCTTACGCCGAAATATCCATTGGCCTGTAAATCTAGCGTATGCCAGTTTTTTGGCGTGGAGGTGGTATCGCTTTGCGCAAAAATAATTTGGCTACACAGCAAAAAAAAGGTTAACGATATGGCGTTTTTAAAGTTCATAAAATGTGGGCTATTGTTAATAGTTACAATAATAAGGCTACAAGGTTTACAAATCAAATTTAATTACTTACGCCACAGGGCAAGGTTGTAGCCTATAAGGTACTAATACTTAAATTATCTAAAACCGATTGCGTATCAACTATCATAATAATTTGTATTTTTGCCAAAGTTAAGAAATAATGAGAAAGGATAGACGGTACATGTTATTAGCACAATAGCTTATTTATATTGCTATAAACCAATATATTAAAAATAAATATGTTTAGTTGTTGATAAAAAAAGATGCAAGCAAGGCAAAAAAAAATTAAATTAACACAATTTAAGAAGTTTAAAATATCCTACAACCTTAAAAAATAATTGCTGCTTTACACGGTTTCTTAAACACACACTATGGAAGAAGAATTTGATTTTGATTTTAACGAAGACCCTAAACTTTCGGTTGAACGGTACGAGGAAATGATAAGAAACAAGGATCAATATTTTTTTGATTCGCAGGCTTTTGAAAACATTGTTGATTTTTATATGGATAAAAACGATCCTGTAAAAGCCTTACAAGTAATTGATTATGCGGTATCGCAGCATCCTTACGCTGCCGTATTTTTTGTAAAACAAGCACAGCTATACGTTTTTACTAACGAGCTAAGCAAAGCATTTGCAGCACTAGAAAAAGCCGAGTTGCTTGAGCCCTCCGAAGCCGATATTTTTATGATACGTGGCAATGTATATGAAAGCCTAGAGCAACATGAAAACGCCCTCGAAAACTTGTTAAAAGCATTGGAACTAGCAGATAGCCCCGATGAGGTATTGATGCAAATTGCCTACGTACACGAAAACATGGGCGATTACGATGCTGCAATTACCTACTTAAAACTATGCCTCGAAAAAAATATGGAAAACCAAGATGCCCTGTACGAACTGGCTTTTTGTTACGATATACTCGAAAAACAAGACGAAAGCATTAAGTTTTACGAGCAATATATTGATACCGAACCTTACTCTTACGCAGCTTGGTATAACTTAGGTAACGCTTACCATAAACTGTGCTTTTTTGAGAAAGCAATTGATGCTTATGATTATGCTATTTTGATAAAAGATAACTTTGCATCGGCCTATTTTAATAAAGGGAACGCCTTGGTACAGTTAGATAAATATGCCGAGGCCATCGAAGTATATAAGCAAACTTTTGAGTACGAACAGCCTAATGCCGATACCTATTGTGCCGTGGGCGAGTGTTACGAAAAATTAGAAAAAATGGACGAAGCCCGTTCTTATTACAAAAAAGCAGTAAAAATGGATCCCAAAATGGCCGATGCTTGGTACGGCATTGGCGTAACTTTAGATTTTGAAGAACGCCATTTTGAAGCCCTCCATTTTTATAAAAAAGCCTTAAATATTGAAGATAATAACCCCGATTTTTGGTTTGCCTTGGCCGATACCTATTACAAACTCGAAAAATTACCCGAGTCGGAAAAAGCCTACGAAAAAGTAGTAGAACTTAATCCATTAGATGTAGAAGGCTGGTTAGATTATTCGTCGGTAATGTTCGAACAGGATAATATAGAAGGAGCAACAGGCATTATATCCGAAGGGATAAAAAACAACCCCGAATCGGCCGATTTGTATTACCGCTTGGTAGCCTACCTATTTGCCGAAGGGCATTATAACGATGCGCTAGCTAATTTACAGGTTGCTTTGCAAGCCGACCCCGAAAAATATTTTATGCTATTCGAGTATCTGCCACAGCTAAAAGATAACCAAACCATGTTAGATATTATTACCCGTTTTACCCTTTAAAAATATTTTCGAAAGCCAAAATCAATAGTAATAAATTGATTTTTTTTAAGATTTTTGCGCTCAATTATGAATTATAAATTAAATAACATACCCAGTCGCCCAGTTAAACCACGCCAAAACGGCTTAACAATGGTAATGGATAAAGGCTTAAGCCTGCGCCAAGTAGAAGATTTTATAGAAGTTGCTGGTAGCCATACCGATATTGTTAAACTTGGCTGGGCTACATCGTATGTTACCCCCAATTTAAAAGAAAAACTAAAAATTTACCGAGATGCCGGCTTGCCTGTTTACTTTGGTGGCACCTTGTTTGAAGCCTTTATTATACGCAACCAGTTCGATGATTACCGCAAAGTGTTAGACCAATTTGGGATGGATTTTGCAGAAGTATCTGATGGGTCGATAGAAATACCACACAACGAAAAATGCGAATATATACGCAAGCTAAGTAGCCAATTAACCGTAATATCTGAAGTAGGTTCTAAAGACGAGAAAAAAGTTTTTGCCCCTTACAAGTGGATTGAGCTAATGAAAGCCGAAATCGAAGCGGGCTCCTGGAAAGTAATTGCCGAAGCCCGTGAAAGCGGAAATGTAGGTATTTACCGCGACTCGGGCGAAGTGCGCCAAGGCTTGGTTGACGAAATTTTAACCCAAATACCCCAAGAAACCATAATTTGGGAAGCACCACAAAAAGCCCAACAGGTTTGGTTTATTGAGCTTATTGGCACTAACGTAAACCTAGGCAATATTGCACCTGCCGAAGTTATACCGCTAGAAACTATACGTTTAGGATTAAGAGGCGATACCTTTCATCATTTTTTAGGGTAGATAGGCTTTTTTTATAAAATCTTTTTGTAAATAGGATGTGAAAAACCCGCTTTAAAAAAGCACCATCTTAAATAAAAAAGATAAAAAGCTACCCCATTATTTACCTCTCAGGGTTAACGCATTTAAGATTTTGGTGAATAATATTTTTAAATGCGTTAGCCCTGATTTACCTCCGAAACTTTAGTAAAATACTATCTTTAGTTTTTCTAAATATTTTACACCAATTATGCCATTTTATAGCTATATCTGTTTTATAAACAGGTTTTTGTAAAAAATATTGCGCTTACTTTAACCTAAGTATTCCGAAACTATGTTGTTTAAAACTTAGAGGCCAATACAGCAGTTTTTCTAAATTTCTTTCTATCACCATCTAGGTTAAAAAGTTCTACATAAACAATGTAAATACCTGTTTTAAGTTTCAGTGTGCCGGTTTCATCTAAGCCATCCCATTGTAACTCGCCGGTGGTGGCCAAGGTTTGGTTTTTAACAAGTTTTTTAACTATTACTCCTTGGCTATTATATACGCTAATATTGGCAACATAATTGGGCTTATCAAATTTGTATAAAATACGCAGCACATCTTCAAAGCCATCGTTATCGGGCGAAAAAGTTTCGCTGGCTAAGGTAAATTCTTCGCTGGTTTCTATGTTTTCTAAAAATTGCGAGTTTTTGTACGTGGGCGTGGCAAAACCCACACTTGCCGCCGCCGATTTAAAGTTACCCACCGCATTGGTGCCTTGCGTAAAACTGCTACGTTCTAAACTTACTCCTTCGGTATCTTTAATTAGCGGAAAGTGCATTTTATCGTTGTAGCTTAACGAATCTATAATTTGGTTTTCTTTGTTTAATACTACCACTTTGCCCGCTGTGTTTACAAAAGCTGCCATGCCTGTAAGTTTCACAAAATTAGTAGGATTTTGTACCGTATATAACGATTTTACATTATCGGGGTCGGGGGTTATTACCCAATAAGTTTTGGGCTGAAACAGTAATGAGGCTGTACTTATTTGTTTTAAACTGCTAATTTCGTTTTTTGTACTGCTTATAGATGCGATATACAAATCTTTAAAATCTAACACCTTATCGCTATTGTTATATAGTTCTATAAAATCTGCGTTATCGCCTTTAGGGTCGTATAATATTTCGTTTATTAAAATATCGTTTTTAGCAACTTCGCCTGGTAAAAAAAAGTTAATATCTTGGCTTGTGATAGTTTTTCCACCACAATCCGATACATTTTTTACATTTACTGTATAGCTTTTGTTTTTTGCAAGCAATTGGCTAAAAACCAAATCTACTACCGAAAAATCGGGTGCTATAACGTTTACACTCGCAGGGTTACCTACCCCATTATTCACCATATACTGTGTTAAAACAGTTGCCTGTAAGCTATCTAAACCTCGGTTAAATGTTAGGGTAATGGTTAGCCCATCTTTTAAAACAGCACTATTTACCAGTAAAGGCGTGGTGGTTTTATTACTCAAATAAATAGAGTTTACTTTGCCTGGTGTGCCACCGGCTACATTATTACTGGCACTATAATTTTGCGATGGTTTACAAGTTGAGCTAGGGTCTATTAATTCTAAAGTATAACCGCCACCTTTTTTAATAGGGTCTTTATACCAAGTATCGCTATAATTTACACTGCTAATAATAGTGCCTGATGGGTTAACTAATTTTAATTGGCTGCTTGCATTGGTTAGTTCAGTAAATTTAATGCCTATGGTACGGCCATAAGGTTTATATAAGTTAGTATCTAATCTGTCGCATAAAATTAAATACTCGTTTGGTTTTATAATTTCTTTATCAAAGGTGTATGTAGTGGTTTTAACAGTATATTTAAAATCTTTTAGCGCAATTTCTTCGGCGGTGGTGTTCCACAGTTCAATAAATTCGGCATCGGGTAAACCAACTAGCGGATTTTGGTCGGTGTAAATCTCATTAATAACAATATCGTTTGCTTTTGTTATGTATGGTTTTTTGTAAGAGAATGCTTTGGTAATGGGTGCTGTTATTGTATTACCCTTGGTATCTTTTATATTGGTTATGTTTAATGTAAAGTTTCCAGTATCAAACGATAAGGCATAATCTAAGGTAACTTTAGCACCATTTACTGTTGCTGTTTTTGGCAATATATTGCCTGGCATAATTTTATAATTATTTAGGTTTGATGCTTCGGTTACTCCTACGGCTTCGTTAAAAGCTATTTCTATTTTATTATCTCCTACCAAAATAAAATCAGCTAACGTAGGTGGCGTAATATCGGTAACTGTAAATGCTTTGCTAATGGGTAATAAAATGGCATTACCTTTTGTATCTTTTATTTTATCAATAACTAAAGTAAAATTACCTGTAATAAAACCTGTTGCATAATTTAAAGTAACCTTATCGGCATTTAAGGTTACAGATTGTGGTAAAATAGTACCGATTTTATAATTGTTTAAATCCGATGCTTCGGTAATACCCAATGCTTCGCTAAAAACCAATTCTATTTTATTGTTACCTATTAATGTTAAAGTGCTTAATGTGGGTGGGGTAACATCGGCTAGCGAAAATGCCCTTGTAATTGGCTGGGTAATGGTATTGCCTTTGGTATCTTTTATATTGGTAATGTTTAAAGTATAATCACCTAAATTTATTGGGCTTGCATAATCTAAAGTAACTACTGCACCATTTACGGTAACTGTTTTCGGTAAAATATTACCTGGTGTAATTTTATAATTATTTAGGTTTGATGCTTCGGTAACACCTAGGGTTTCGTTAAAAGTAAGTTCTATTTTAGTATCGTTAATTACCAATAAACTATTTAATATGGGCGGGGTAACATCGTTAACTAAAGTAGTAACTACAAAATCGTCGAAGGCAAATTTATCCGATTGTGTTTTTGTGTATTTACATTGTACACCAAAAAATGCCGATGTGGTAAAGGTATTATCGGTTACGGTACCTTCTTGTGTATAATTTGTACCGCCAGTAATATCGGTGCTTAGTGTCCATAAACCGGCATCGGTACGGGTAACTAAAACATTTGCTGTTAACTGGGTGGTGGGGGTTCTTGTTTTTGCTGGGCCATCAATAATTTTTACAGATGTTGTACCTGTTTGTTTAAACAAATCGTACGAATCGGCACTGCCTGTTTCGCCTATTAAAATATAATATCCGTTTAGCGGTGCTGATAAATCGGCTTTATCGGCTGTTAAATATATCCTAACTTGATTGCCTGTAGATGGGTCGAGGGCTAGTTTTACCAAAAAACTCCATTTGGTATTTAGTGCCAAGGTATTAGCTGTACATAAATTTACTGTTTTATCAATAGTATTTAATTTGGTTTGTAACTGGTTGTTAGCGTTTACAATATAATCGGAAACATTGCCCTGCCATACTGGCGCAGCGGTAAAATCACCATCTGTAAAATTATCGTTTACTTGCGCATTAGCACAATTAACTCCTAAAAAAACCAAAAAAACTAAAAACTTTCTCATATTTGTTAACTAATAATTTTTAAAAATACTAAAACAATAATAAATTAATATTAAAATAATAATAAATGAAAGTTGCAGTTGTAGGCGCAACCGGCCTAGTGGGTACGGTAATGTTAAAAGTATTGGCAGAGCGCAATTTCCCGGTTACAGAGTTGATACCCGTTGCGTCGGCTAAAAGTAAAGGAAAAGAAATAGAATTTAAAGGAAAAAAGTACAAGGTGGTAACAGTAGATGAGGCTATTGCGATGGTGCCCGATGTGGCTTTATTTTCGGCAGGTGGCACCACATCAACTATTGAAGCCCCAAAATTTGCCGCAGTTGGCACTACGGTTATTGATAATTCATCGGCTTGGCGCATGGATTCTACAAAAAAATTGGTAGTACCCGAAGTTAATGCATCGGTTTTAACTAAACACGATAAAATTATTGCCAACCCCAATTGCAGTACCATACAAATGGTGGTAGCTTTAAAACCGCTACACGATGTGTATAAAATTAAACGTGTGGTGGTATCAACCTACCAATCGGTTACGGGTACAGGTGTAAAAGCCGTAGCGCAACTGATGAACGAACGCAAAGGTATTGTGGGCGAAATGGCTTATGCTTACCCTATTGATTTAAACGTTATCCCGCAGATTGATGTTTTTACCGATAATGGTTACACCAAAGAGGAGATGAAAATGATATTGGAAACCAAAAAAATAATGGGCGACGATAGCATACAAGTTACCGCTACCACGGTACGCATACCCGTTATGGGCGGCCACAGTGAAGCGTTAAACATTGAGTTTGAAAACGAGTTTGATTTAGCCGAAGTTACCCGATTGCTATCAGCGCAAAGCGGATTAATAGTGGTAGATGACCCCGCCAACGCAAAATACCCTATGCCAATGGATGCGCATGAAAAAGATGAAGTTTTTGTAGGCCGTATTCGCCGAGATTTTTCGCAACCTAAAACCCTTAATATGTGGTGCGTTGCCGATAATTTACGCAAAGGTGCAGCTACAAATGCGGTACAAATTGCCGAATATTTATTATCGGTTAATTTAATATAAGTTTAAACCTAATTTTAAAATCCCTGCCAGTTTTTTTTTCTTTGGCAGGGATTTTTGTTTTTAAAAGTAACCGCCAAAAAACCCGATTTACATTATCAAAGGTTTAAAAATTTGTTATTTTTTTAAGTGGCGCAATCAAGTTATAAATGCAACAAATACAATATATGCAAGGCATTATAACCCGGTGGGGGGATTATACGATGCCTAATTGCTGTAATACGCCATACAGTTTTTCGGTAGGTAAACCCATTACATTGCTGTACGAACCTATAATTTTTTCTATCGCTACCAAGCCCATCCATTCTTGTATGCCGTAGGCACCTGCTTTGTCAAACGGCTTATAGGTGTTTACGTAATGTAAAATTTGCTGGTTGCTAAGTGTTTTAAAATACACTTCGGTGGTATCGCTAAAGGTAGTAATTTGGTTTTGCTGTACGATACTAAAAGCGGTAATTACTTGGTGCATATTGCCACTAAGTTTTTTTAGCATTTCAAAAGCATGTTGGGCATTTAAGGGTTTTCCTAATATTTGGTTATCAATAATTACTACGGTATCGGCGGTTAAAATAATGCCATCGGGTTGTGGTTTATAGGCTTTTGCCTTAGCGGCTGATATAAAAGCGGCTACCTCGTTTAATGCCAAATTAGGAGGGTACGATTCATCCACTTCTTTTAAAAATAACTCAAAAGGTAAACCCATAAGGCTTAATAACTCTTGCCGGCGTGGCGATTTTGAAGCAAGGTAAATTTTTGTCATATTTATCAAAATTTTCCGCCATCGCTAGCATCGGGGCTATCAACCAGCCATTTCCCCTGTATTTTTAAAACCTTTTCGATAATATCTCGGGCTACGCCAGCACCACCTTTATACGGCGATATATAATGGCTAATTGATTTTACCTCGTAAACACCATCGGCCGGGCACACGGCTAGTGCTACATGTTGCATTGGCGGTATATCGGGCATATCATCGCCCACATAAATAATTTCTTTAGGCTGTAAATTATTGTTTTTTAAATAGGTATCAAAAACCTCTAGCTTGTGATGTATGCCTAAAAAAACATCGGTAATGCCTAAACCGTTTAACCGTTTTAATATCCCCTGCGATGTGCCACCACTAATAACGCAAACTTTGTACCCCTTTTTAACGGCCAATTGTAAAGCATAACCATCTTTGGTATTAAAATTTCTAAGTTGTTCGCCCGTTTCGGTAAGCAAAATGTTGCCATCGGTTAACACACCATCAACATCAAAAATAAAAGTGGTTATTTGTTTTAGTTTATCCAGCATGGGTACAAATGCTATTGGTTATCACGCCATTCGTACACCCAAGCCGATTGTATTTGTTCCAGATGCCCTTCGTTACTTTCTTCTTTGGTGCCTTTAAAATTAGGCAGGTCTAATATCCATTGCAACATATCGGTAAATCGTACCCTATAAATTTTAGATTCGTTATATTCATCGCCAAATTTTTCGTACAATCCCATGGCAATATCTTCGTGGTCGGCCCAGTGTATGGGTAATTCAAATTTAGTATTCATTTTTATTTTTTAATGCCCTAAAAACTGCGATTGGTCGGGTATGGTAACTTCAATATCGCCATCAATCATGATACATTGGCAGGCTAATCGTGAATTTATGCGTGGGCTTATGGCCCTATCAATAAAATCTTCTTCTTTATCCGAAATCTCTTGAACATGATTTTCGCCTTTGTTAATGTAAACGTGGCATGTGCTACAACCGCATACGCCACCGCAATTGTGCTGTAAATCAATACCATTATCGAGGCAAACATCTAAAACGTTTTCGCCCACGGCAATATCAAACTGCGCCTGAGGCTTTCCTTTCTCCTCAAAGTTAATTGTGATTTTATGTAAACTCATTATGGTGCAAATAAACGGTTTTTATTGCGCTATGGCAAAAAGGATATTTTTTTTTATGCTTGCGGCACATAAAGCAGTTTTTATACCGTAAATAGCCTTAAAAAACATAAATATTTATGTTAAAAATTGGGCGAGTATTTAATTAACAATCAGTTTGGTTTTTATACTTGGTCACAATTTCATCACTAATTAACCTGTACAATAATTGGTAGTTAGGTTGTTGGCTTAAAGCCGATAAATGTGCTTCCATCACTTTTTTATCATTTCTTTTTGCTGGGCCGGTTTGTACATTTTCGGGTGCGTTTATTTGTATTTTATTGGCGGTTTCGTTAATTAATGGTTTTAGCATATCAAAACTTAGCTGGTTTTGCTGCAGCAAATTATCCGCAATAGCGTAAAAATAATTGGTAAAATTACAGGCAAAAACGGCGGCTATGTGCAGGGCTTTACGTTGGTGGGAGTTTATGGTATATACCAAATTGCTTATGCTATTTGCTATTTGTAATAGTGCTTGCTGGGTTTTTTCGTTATTGGCTTCTACGCAAAGCGGAACGTTTAAAAAATTTATTCCTACGTTTTTTGAAAAGGTTTGTAGCGGGTATAAAACGCCGTAATTTTTGGCTATGGCCGATAAAACCGTGATAGGCAAGGTGCCAGAGGTGTGTATGATGATGGGATTGTGCGAGTGTATAAAACTTAATTCTTTTAAAACCACCTTAACCGCATCATCGCTTACTGCTAAAATAATAGTTTCAACAATTGGGTTAATTTCGGCTAAACTTTTAATGGCTGTTGCCGCAACTTTATTTGCAAGCGTTTGTGCATTATTAAAATTACGGCTATACACTTGCAAAATGCTATGCCCATTTTGGCTTAATGCTAATGATAAATGTGTGGCAACATTGCCCGAACCTATAATGGTGAATGTCATGTTTGTTTTTTAAGATGATTTTTTAGCTATGTTTTTGGGGTTACCATATTTTTATTGCCCACTTTCCGCTGCCTTCGCTCTAAGCGAAGGCAGCGGAAAGTGGGCGTAAGTAAATATATTGATTTTTAATAATTTACAAATATCTTTTTTATTTATCGAGGCCTTCAACGTATAAATTTTTATTTTAATGGGTCAACCGATGCCTTCGCTTGGAGCGAAGGCATCGGAAGCGAAGGCATCGGAAGCGAAGGCATCGGAAGCGAAGGCATCGGAAGCGAAGGCACTAGAAACACCAATAAATACTGCTCTTTAAAACTCAACAATTAAGTTTAAAATATGACCCATATCTTGGTTTTGACTATGAAATTCTATAAAACCTTCTTTACCTCCAAACCATTCTAAAACATTTTCTTTTTTTAATTTGGTTGTTTTGGTTAGTAAATGGCTATGATAACTCGAATGTTTATAGTCTCTAAAATCTAATACAAAGCCGTGTTTTTGTGGGTTTGTGTGTATATAATATATCAAACGCAAAAAATAAGAGTCAGAATTTACTTCTATTCTGTGGAAAGGTTCTTCAAATAAACCACCTGTTCTTCCATACTGTTTGTTTATTGCTTGTGCGTAGCTTTTAAATAAACTTGAAAACGAATTACTTAAAATCCAAGAAATGCTTTTTTCTTTATGTTTACCGTTTAAAAATAATCTAATATCATTCTCTGGTTTTGCTTGTACTAGTAAATGGAAGTGATTTTTTAACAAACAGTATGCGTAAGTATCAAAAAATGGGAAAATATATTGCGCATATTTTTGTAAGAAATAAGCATAGTTTTTCTCTTCCAAAAATATATTTTGCCCATTAATACCACGGTTGTAAATATGATAATACTTGTCAGGATGTAATTGTGCTTTTCTGGTTTCCATATTTTTATTGCCCACTTTCCGATGCCTTCGCTCTAAGCGAAGGCATCGGTTTGCGAAGGGCGTGAGTAAATATATTGATTTTTAATAATTTACAATTATCTTTTTTATTTATCGAGGCCTTCAACGTATAAATTTTTATTTTAATGGGTCAACCGATGCCTTCGCTTGGAGCGAAGGCATCGGGTTCGAAGCATAGGTGCCTGTACAAAGTGTTAAAATTATGGTAAGTTTCACCGTCATCTGTTATGAAAAAAACGCTTACTGCTTAATCAAATTTTTAAGTCAAATTTTATTTATTATAATTTGCTATCATTTACCCCACCTTCAACTCCTTAGCTCGCCTAAAAATAGATAGCAAAAACCCAATTACCATAATAATAGTACCGCCCCACAGCAAATTTATGTAAGGGAAAACAATGGCTTTCATTACTATCCAATCTTTACGTTCGGTTTTTTGCTTTTGGTAAACGGTAAGTTCTAATTTATTTTTATTGGGTAAAATATTTGAAAAACGTAGTTTTAAGCCTTGTTCGTCTAGCTTTTTACCAAAATCAAGTTTGTTATTTCCTTTAATTAAAAATATAGGTTCGGCTTGTGTTTTGCCTTGCGGCGTAACCACTTCTAGCTGTAACCCTATGGCTACATCGCTGGCGGTTAATGGTAAGTTTTGTATTTTAACGTTTTTGTTTATACCCTTTACTACAATAAATCCTTCTTTATATCTTACGGTATCGCCTATAACTACTTGGTGGGTAATAGGTTCGTCGTAATTTTCATCGTCGGAGTGGCCATCGTGGTTATGCTCTTCTTCTTTTAAGGGTACGCTGCTTACGTGGGTATAAATATCGTGTAGTAGGTAATGTTTGGTATCGGGCGAAGCTACAATTTGCTTCATTTTTAGGTTTTGTTGTGCATTGGGATACAAATTAAAATCCTCTTTTAAAGCTCCTTTAGCATCTAAAACTTGGTAATTAACTTTATAATATGTGTTTACACCCGAAGTAGAATCGCCTTTATAGGTAACCATATACTCGTTCATTTTTACGGGTGTGTTTTTGTATAAAATAATGTTTTCTTGTGGGTTGTTTGATTTTGCAAACTCATCGCCAAAGCCCACGCCTGTATTGTTTATAGATATTACTTTATTGGTGGCTGCGGCTATTAATGCGCCTACCAAAATCAGCGCAAAGCCAATATGTGCCACCGCCGAGCCTGCCAATTTCCATTTTCCTTTTACAGCATCGCCCAATAATTTACCATTAGCTATAATAGAAAACAAGGCGGCAAAGGTTAACAAAATGTACATAAAATTGGTGTAAATGCCTGTTAAATAAACAGCTACGCTAGTTAACAATGCGGCAACTACCATACAAACCGCTACGCTAATATAAAATTTGCGCATATCGTTTTTTTTGTATTTTAAAAATTGCGAAAACGCCGATACAAACGCAATTACTACGGCAATGGCAATTTGCCATTTGTTGTAATGTGCAATAGGGTTAGTGGGTGGTGCTAACTTAGACCCAAAAACAGCGTTAAATACAGGGATTGATGTTGTTACAATAATTTGTATGCAAGATATGGTTAGTGTTATGGCACCAATAAACAACCAAAATTCGCGGCTATACGTGTCTTCATCTTTTTTGGTAATAGGTAAGTTTTTCCAGTTTATTACAATTAAATAAGTTGCCAAAACCACAAATGCTAGCATATAAAATAACAATTGGCCGCTCATGCCTAAATCGGTAAAGGCGTGTACCGATGTTTCGCCCAATATACCACTACGGGTTAAAAACGATGCGTACAGCACCAATATAAAACTTATAATGATGAGAAATAGTGCTGTAAAATACGAATGACCACTGTTTTTATACGCTATTAAAACATGTACGCCCGCTATTAAAGTTATCCAAGGAATAATAGATGCGTTTTCTACCGGGTCCCAAGCCCAAAAACCGCCAAAGTTTAAGGCTTCGTAAGCCCAAAACGAACCCATAATAATGCCTGTGCCTAATATCATTACGGCAAACAAACTCCACGCTATGGCTGGCTTTACCATTTCGGCGTAGCGCTTGGTGTATAAACCCGCTATGCCATAAGCAAATGGTACTACCATCGATGCAAAACCTAAAAACAAAGTTGGCGGATGAATGACCATCCAATAGTTTTGTAATAGTGGGTTTAAGCCGTTACCATCGGGTATTAAACTTAAATAATTGGCTCGTGAAAATATGGGTGCTTCTATGGCATTTCGCAATAAAATAAATGGCGATGAACCAATTTTTATGCCCCAAATCTCTACTCCTAAAAGCATCGAAGCTAAAAAAACTTGCGATAGCGATATGGTTACCATTACCGAACGTTCCCAACTGCGGGCGGTAAAAATTAAAATCATACCTAAAACTCCTTGCCAAAAAGTCCATAACCAAAAACTTCCTTCTTGCCCTTCCCAAAAGCAAGAAATAATATAATATACTGGTAATGTGGTGCTAGAGTGCGCCCAAGCGTAATGATACTCGAAATAATGATTGTAAATAATATAAAAAAGGCAGCAACCTGTGGCCACTACGCTGGCTAAATTAAGCGAATAAGCTATCCTACCTAAATTACGCCATGCGGTATCTAATTTATTGGTACTGGCAAAATAATAACTTATAAGCGATAGCAAGGCCGAGCCAAAAGAAAGTACTACAAAAAACTGGCCTATTTTGCCAGGCAGCAGGTGTTCGCCTGCAAAAACTGTATCCATTAATTAGGTTTATATGTTGGGTTGTGCCTTGGTTTCGGTAACTTCTACCTTATCTTGGGTGTATTTTGATGGGCATTTCATCAATATTTTAGTGGCATAAAAACTGTTATTTTTCATTTCGCCAGTTAAAACTATCTGCTCCGACCGTTCAAAATCTTGCGGTTTTGTGCCGTTAAATATCACTTTGCATTCGGTGCCTTTATTATCAACCATATAAAACGAAAAGTAATTGGCATCTTTTTGTGGATTGTAAAATAGTTCTTTTGCTTTGTTTAATTTACCTACTACGTGTAGCTCTTTTTGTGCTTCTTTGGCTTCGGCAAACGAGCCGTAAGTACTGCTATCGGCATATGTGCTAATAATTACACCTATGGCAATGGCAATAATTATTATGCCTATAATCGAACCTCTTTTCATAATTAAAATTGATTTTGAACGCAAAAATACAAAACTTATGCTGAAGCCGTAAATATACAAAGAATGTTAACTATTAAGAACGAATCTAATTAGATTTGAGCCATAATTTAATAAATCAAAAATTGTATTTCATTATTTATTACCAAATAATCATAAAATAGTAATACATTCGGGGTAAATTTTTTATTTCTACTATTATATGATTAATACACAAATAGTACTTATCGAAGATGATGCCCTTATGGCAAAAGCCTTATTGTTTATAATTCAAAACAATAGCGTGTATAAGCCTATTCATTTTTTTAATGCGGAGCTTGCATTAACGAGTAAAAAAGTCCTTAGTAACGAATGTATAGTTTTAATGGATATACAGCTACCCGGTATAAATGGTATTGAAGCTACTAAGAAAATAAAAAGCAAGTTTCCAAAAGTTGATATTATTATGATAAGCTCATCGGACAGTGCCGAAGCCGTATTTGAGTCGTTAAAAGCGGGTGCTGTGGGTTATATTATAAAAAACGATATACAAAATTGTATTATCCCTTCAATTATACAATGTATAGATGGTGGCGCACCTATGAGCACAAGTATTGCCCGAATGGTAGCCACATCGTTTAAACAAAATGTAAGTTCTAATTTATCGGACAGAGAAACAGATGTGATTAAATTATTAAGCGAAGGGCAAACTTATACCCAAATTGCCACCACACTTTTTATAGCACCTAATACGGTACGCTCGCATATAAAAAATATTTACGTTAAGCTATTTGCAACCAATAAATCTGAAGCTATTAAGGCGGCAAAGCACCAGCATATTATTTAAAAATTAATATACTTTAGTTCCTTTATTTACCCATTTAGCCCATTCTTTGGTATAGGTGTGTATTTCGGATGTTTGTATGCCATTGGTTTTATACACAGGATTTCCTTCGTTAAACCATTCAAAAATACTACCGTATAAATTATACACATGCAGGTAACCTGTGGTAATAAGTTTTTGGCAAATTTTTTGGCTACGCAAACCTACCGAACAGTAAACTATAACCGTTGCATTTTTAGGAATATCATAAATTTTACGCATATCAAACCAAATATACCCTACATTTCGGGCACTTTTAATATGGCTTACCTCGTACTCGTTGCTTTCTCGGGTATCTAAAACATATACATTTTTAAGATGCTTAAACGAATCAATAGTGATTATTGGCGTGTTAAAACCACACAAACTATCTACCATAGCTTTGTAAGCCGGGTTTTTTATTTGGCATTTTCCTATTATCGGAAAAATAAAAACAAAAATAAAACACCACTTTTTTAACATATTAATTTTAAATGTAATAAGGTTTCTGAATCAATAAATATTTGAAACATTTAACCTAAACAGCATATAATTTTTTAAATAATTAACTACTTATAAAACTAATAAAATTTGTAAATATTAACATTATTTGCCGTAATTTTTCAAGAATATTTTGAAAAACCAAGGCTACCATTTCATAACCAAGGCTAGCCCCGCCACCTGCCTACCTGCGGTAAGCAGGCAGGTTCGCTCATACGCCCACAGGCCTTAGCCGCCTGCCTACCTGCGGCCAGCAGGCAGGCAGGTATCCGCTACTGTCGGGTTTATTAACGCAACTTTGTACTTTTTAATGCAGGTTTATCTTGCACCGTATAAACGCAGCTAAAAATACAAAATAGTACTTAAAAAATTTACCGATTAAAAATCAATAAAAAACAATGATATCAATGTATATAAATTCTTTTAAGTAGCCAAAACAAGAAATACCTTTACCCCGAAACTTTAGAATGTGTTATAGTTAATCCCCAAGCCCACTAACAACTAACAACTAACAACTAACCACTACCCACTAACAACTAACAACTATCCACTAACCACTACCCCATACGATTCTTTCCCTAGCTTGCGCAACATACGGTAATGCGATTGTAAGGCACTCCAAAACGTTAGGTTTTCGATATAAGGAAGGTTAAATTCTAAAGCAGTTTGTTTTACAATACCAGCAATAGCAGGGTAGTGTATATGGCATATTTTAGGAAACAAGTGATGCTCAATTTGTTGATTTAAGCCACCACATAAAAAAGCAGCAATTTTACTTTTACCCGAAAAATTTGCCGTAGTACGCATTTGGTGCGCTGCCCATGCTTCTTGTACGTTGCCCTCGTTATTAGGCAAGGGAAATTGCGTACCCTCCACCACGTGTGCCAATTGAAATATCAAACCCAATACCAAGCCCTGTGCAAATAAATAAGTTAAAAACCCAATTATAAATTGCCAACCGTTTATAGGCATTACCCACAAAGGCAACCCAATAAATAAAAAGTAATAAATTGCTTTGTAAAAGAAAAGGTTAAAATACTCAATTTTGGGATGGTTAGATTTTTGTTCCCCAATTTTTAATTGAAAAAACTTTTTAAAATCTTTTCTAAAAGCCCAAGTAACCATAGCAAAACTATACAAAACAAAAGCATAATAATGCTGAAATTTTTGCAGTTTATTTACACTTTCTAGGGGCGAAAAACGGATTAAACCGGGGGCAATATCAATATCTTCATCGTGGCCAGCTATATTGGTATAAGTATGGTGTACTACATTGTGGCAAATATTCCATACATAAGTACTTGCACCTATTAAATTAAACATAAAACCCAATACATTATTTACATATTTATTGTGCGAAAAAGCTTTATGTATAGCATCATGGCAAACATTAAAACCAATAAAGGCCCCAAATATACCCAACAGTACAGCCAATACCAGCATAGCACCCATACTTAAATTGCCCAAAAGCAAGCATAAATATAAACCCACAAAACCACCCAAAAAAAAGCAAGCCTTTATCCACATAGCACTATTGGCATGGGTAGAAATTTGATTATCAATAAAGTAACTATCTACACGAAGGCGAACTGTGGCATAAAAAGTGCATTTATTGGTGTTGATAAATTTAAGTTTTTGCGACATTAATAGATAGATAAAATACTGGTTTAGAATTAATTTTTTGGATATTAATACAATTAAATAATACAGTTAACAATTACAAGGTTACCTTTTTTTGTTACATATACACAATTAATTACAGCAATAGTTTTTTAAACCTAATTACACACTAAAGTTTTGGCGTAATAAAAATTAGATATAAGGCTTATTTGGTAACATTGATTTAACGCATTTATTAAGCACACACCGTATTATATTTTTTATATTTGCCCACTAAACATAAAAACACTATCTTAGTGTGAAATTAACACTAAGCATAAATACGCAATTAAACACACAAAAAATATGAGCTTAATTCTTGATATCCACGCAAGACAAATCCTCGACTCACGAGGAAACCCTACCATCGAAGTAGATGTAATTACCGAAAACGGCATTATAGGCAGGGCAGCCGTTCCCTCTGGCGCATCAACAGGCCAGTACGAAGCCGTTGAACTACGCGATAAAGATAAAGCCGTATATTTGGGCAAAGGCGTACTTAAAGCCGTAGCCAATGTAAACGATAAAATTGCCGAAGCCTTAAAAGGTGTTGATGTATTTGAGCAAAACGCTATCGACCAGCTAATGATTGAACTAGATGGTACACACAATAAAGGAAACTTAGGCGCAAATGCAATTTTAGGCGTTTCGCTGGCTGTAGCCAAAGCCGCTGCACAAGAAAGCCACCAACCTTTATACCGTTATATAGGCGGTGTAAACGCAAATACCTTACCTATCCCGATGATGAATATTGTAAACGGTGGCTCACATTCAGATGCGCCTATCGCTTTCCAAGAATTTATGATTATGCCCGTGGGTGCATCCTCTTTTTCGGAAGCATTGCGCTGGGGTACCGAAGTGTTTCATACCTTAAAAGCGATTTTACACGACCGTGGTTTATCAACCGCAGTAGGCGACGAAGGCGGTTTTGCACCCTCATTTGCCGGTACCGAAGATGGTGTAGAAACCATTTTACAAGCCATCGAAAAAGCAGGTTACAAGCCAGGTGTTGATATTTATATCGCTTTTGATTGCGCCGCATCAGAGTTTTATAAAGATGGTATTTACGATTATACCAAATTTGAAGGCGAAAAAGGTGCCAAACGTACCAGTGCCCAGCAAGTAGAATACCTAGCCTCATTGGCAGCCAAATACCCCATTATTTCTATCGAAGATGGGATGGACGAAAACGATTGGGACGGTTGGAAACTATTAACCGAAACCATTGGCCATAAAGTACAACTAGTAGGCGATGATTTATTTGTAACCAACGTAACCCGCTTAAAACAAGGCATAGATAACAATACAGGAAACTCGATACTGGTAAAAGTAAACCAAATAGGCTCGCTTACCGAAACCATAAATGCCGTTACCATGGCGCAAAATGCAGGTTATACCTCGGTAATGTCGCACCGCTCGGGCGAAACCGAAGACGTTACCATTGCCGACCTTGCCGTAGCCCTAAACTGTGGCCAAATTAAAACAGGCTCCGCATCACGCTCCGATAGGATAGCCAAATACAATCAATTGCTACGAATAGAAGAAGAACTAGGCAGCAATGCCCGTTTTATAGGTAAAGATTTTAAGTTTTTGAAAAAATAAATAGTCTAATACCCCAAAAACATAAAAGGCTGTCTTTTAATTAAGGCAGCCTTTTTGTGTATATAAAAAAAATAATTTCGTTTTTTTTTTGAAAAAGTACGGGTAGTGCTATTGGCGGCCGCTAGCCGGGCTATCCACTACAAGTCCTCGCCCCCGATGAAAAATCGGGGCTGTGGGCTTTCCGTTTCTATCCCGTTTATTTAACGCAGGGCTGGTGTTTAAAAACGCAAAATAATAGCACAACATGATATAACCAATTTAATACCTCGTTTTACTTTCCGATTTTTCCCACAATGTAAATACGCTTAAAGCCTCTTGGGCTAATAATCTAGTTGATTGTAACTTTCGGTTTTCTAATTTCAAATCAATTTCGGCGTAAATAAAAGCATCATCGAAACCTATTTTTGCAGCATCATCTTTACTATTGGCATAGTACATGGTATCAATATGTGCCCAATAAATTGCGCCTAAGCACATAGGGCAGGGTTCGCAACTGGTATAAATGGTGCATCCTGTTAAGTCAAAGGTTTTTAAGGCGGTGCAGGCCAATCGTATGGCGGCAATTTCGGCATGTGCGGTAGGGTCGTTGCTGGGTACTACGGTATTGGCACTTTGTGCAATCAATACGCCATCTTTTGTAATTACTGCTCCAAAAGGGCCACCCAACCCGTTTTTAACATTGTTTTCGGATAGCGCAATGGCTATTTGCATAAATTTTTGGTGTTGGTTTTGTTGCATGTTGTTTTTTAGATAAGGCTTATTTTTTTATTAATTTTTTTTGTTAGCAAGCCTTCGCATGGGGCTAAGGCTTGCTAAACAACGTTTTAAAATTTTGCATCGGTGTATAATCCTTCTACCAAGGCCATAAACTTTATTTCACATACGCAAAAAATCTCATCCCCAAAAAAATCCTAAACAAAAAAAACACTATTTTAACTTAAATCTAAAATAGTGTTTTTAATAAAATGCGATAAAGTTTTATTTAGCTGGCGTATATTCCTCATTCAATCCTTTAATTACCTCTTTGGTAACATCTAGGCTTTCATCGGCAAATAATAATGCACTATTGGTTTTAGAGTAGGTAAGTACCAATTTATATCCTTTTATTTTGGCGTGTTTTTTTAAATACTCGGCTACTTTATTGTATAATTTTTCGTTTTCGGCGGCCTCTTCGTTTTGTAAAGCAGCACCTGCATTTTGCTGGTAACCTTGTAATTCTTGTTGTTTACGGGCTAGGCGTTTTTCTGTTTCGGCTCTTTGGTCGGCACTCATGGCGGCAGCACCTTGTTGGTAAGCAGCTACCTCACGCTGAAAAGCTGTACCTTTTTGTTTTAAATCGCTTTGTGCTTTTTCTGATTTCGCCTCAAATTTTGCTTTTATTTCTTTAAAATAGGTATAATTATTTAGAAGAGAATCCGAGTTTACATAAACAATAGTTGCATTTACATCTTTTACGGTTGTGGTAGTTTTTGTGTTTTCAGTATTTTTTGGTTGTTCTTTACAAGCAAAAAACAAGAAAGCAAAAGCAGTTAAAAAAGCTGTTTGGGGTAATAAGCGTAATCGGATAGTCATATATATTAAATTTTACGCAAATATATAATTTTTGGCAGGCTATCTCTTTAGGTTTAACAAAATTTAACCAAGCAAAATCTTTTAAATTAAAATTTTATATTTCGATAGTTTAAACTTTTCAGTTCATAATAAAATCTTAAATTTGTTAGCTTATTAAAGCAGTACATGAGCGATTCTATTAAACACGAATGTGGTATAGCATTTATCCGCCTTTTAAAACCTCTCTCTTTTTATCAAGAAAAATACGGCACAGCTCTTTACGGGCTAAATAAACTGTATTTATTGATGGAAAAACAGCATAACCGAGGGCAAGATGGGGCGGGCATAGCTACCATAAAGTTAGATGTGAAACCAGGCAATCGCTACATAAGTAGGCACCGCTCGATGGAAAAAAATGCGGTACAAGATATTTTTTCGTACGTGATGAAACGCTTTGCCGCTGTGGAAAAAGAAAGCCCACATTTACTTGCTGATGCCGAATGGCTTAAAGAAAATATAAGTTTTACAGGCGAAGTATTGCTTGGCCATTTGCGCTATGGCACACATGGAAAAAACAGTATTGAGGCCTGCCATCCGTTTTTACGGCAAAATAACTGGATGAGCCGTAACCTAGTAATTGCCGGTAATTTTAATATGACTAACGTTGATGAGTTACTACAACAACTGTACGACTTAGGCCAGCACCCGAAAGAACGGGCCGATACCGTTACCGTACTCGAAAAAATAGGCCATTTTCTCGACGATGAAAACCAATTACTGTTCGATTATTTTAAAAAAGAAGGTTACGATAATATCGAGATTTCGGATTTGATAGCCAACAATTTGGATGTGATTAAAATTTTAAAAAAATCGGCAAAATCGTGGGATGGCGGTTATACCATTAGCGGTATTTTTGGGCATGGCGATGCTTTTGTGTTACGCGACCCAGCAGGCATAAGGCCAGCTTATTATTACCACGATGATGAGATTGTGGTTGCCGCATCAGAAAGGCCAGCCCTGCAAACTGCCTTTAATATTAAAATAGGGCAGGTAAAAGAAATAAAACCAGGCCACGCTTTAATTATCAAAAAAGACGGTACTTTTTCGGAAGAAATGTTTAGAAAACCTACCGTACAAAAATCATGCTCGTTCGAGCGCATTTATTTTTCGAGAGGTAGCGATGCTGATATATACCGCGAACGCAAAAAACTGGGTAGGCTGCTGTGCCCCAAAATATTACAAGCCGTAAACCACGATATAGAAAACACCGTTTTTACCTATATACCCAATACCGCCGAAGTTTCTTTTTATGGCCTTGTGGAAGGTTTACACGCCTATACCAAGCAAACGCAGCGTGAAGCTTTACTAAACCATAGCAGTATTTTAACCAACGAAGAGCTAGATAAAATATTAAACCTAACGCCACGTGTAGAAAAACTAGCTATAAAAGATGCAAAAATGCGCACTTTTATTACCCAAGATGCCGAACGCAGCGATATGGTAGCCCATGTTTACGATACCACTTACGGTTTAATAAAACGAGATGTAGATACCTTGGTAGCTATGGACGATTCGATTGTGCGAGGTACCACCCTTAAACAAAGTATTTTACGGATTTTCGATAGGCTAGGCCCAGTAAAAATTATCATTGTTTCATCGGCTCCGCAAATACGTTACCCCGATTGTTATGGTATTGATATGAGTAAAATGGGCGAATTTGTTGCCTTTGAAGCTGCCGTACAATTGCTTAAAGAAACTGGCCGAGAAAACATATTGTTTGATGTATATGATAAATGCAAAGCCCAAGCAAATACAGCCAAAGAAAACGTTATCAATTATGTAAAAGAAATTTACGCACCATTTAGCCCCGAAGAAATATCCGCAAAAATTGCCCAAATTATTACGCCAAAAGAAGTACAAGCCAAAGTAGAGGTAATTTACCAAAGCCTCGAAAACCTGCATACAGCTTGCCCTAATCATTTGGGCGATTGGTATTTTTCGGGCAATTACCCCACACCAGGAGGCAACAAAGTGGTTAATAAAGCCTACATTAACTGGATGGAAGGTAAAAATGCTAGGGCGTATGTGTAACAGGCAATGGGTTTAATTGAGCCCACGGTTTCAACCGTGGGTTTGTTTAATCGGGTAGGGTTTTAACCCGAGGATGAGAGAGATTCAAATTTCTAATTGTCCATTTTCTAACGGTGTAGATACTCCATTATTATCAAACATTTGGCAATTAAAAGTTACTTCAATATAATGAAAACCATGTTTTAGGTTTTTTTCTATTTTTAGAATATTTAATTTAGAATTATTTTGGGTTTCTTGTTTGAATTTAAGCTCTGGCCAAGTAAAATCCTCGTTTGTAGTTGAGTAAAATTGGTTACCATCTCTAAGTTTTATTACAACGCCATCTAATGTATTTTGACTGCCGAAATCAACTGGGAATTTATACTCTCCTGTATTAAATAAGTCACTAATTTTTTGGGGAACATAAAAAAGATTATAAGTACAGTCTTTTTTTGCATACTTTTTAAAAATTATAAAATCAAAATATATTTTTCTGTCTTTGCTGGAAATTCCGTAGCTCTGAGCATATAAAACGGAATCTATATTTCCAGCCCAATTTCTAGCCCCATCGCTACTTATGGTAACTTTTCTATTCGCATCTTGATTGCTATTACCCGAACTATGTGTTTGATTACATATATAAATTTTATCTTCAAATTTAAAAGATATGTAATCAAAATTGTTCGTTTCTAAACTATCTACCACTGGTGCTGGTGGTGGGGATATTGGTTCTGGCGTGTTTTTTTTACAAGAAAATGATAACAAAATAAAGGAGCAGATAGTGAAAGTGATAATGTTTTTCATTTTATAATTATTTTTAGAATTCTATTTAATTTTTTCTAACATAAGTAACGGTAATTTTTATCAATTTTATTCTGAACTTAAAAACATAAAAATTATTTTACCCCGTTATCAACGTAAAATCAATCTGTCTTTTAGCCAAATCAACCCGTTTTACTTTAATTTTTACTTCATCTCCTAATTGATAAACTTTCTTTTTCTTTTGGCCAATAATGCAATAATTTTTTTCGTCGAGGGTGTAAAAATCATCCGAAATATCGCGTAGGCGTATCATCCCTTCGCATTTGTTTTCTATAATTTCTACATACATTCCCCACTCGGTAACGCCCGAAATTACGCCTATAAAATTTTCGCCCACATTGTCTTGCAGGTATTCGGCTTGTTTATATTTTACAGATGCTCGTTCGGCATCGGCGGCTTTTTTCTCCATTTGCGATGTGTGGGCACACATTTTTTCGTAATGCTCGGCATTTACCGATTTGTTACCATCTAAATAATACTGCAATAACCTATGCACCATCACATCAGGATAGCGCCTAATAGGCGAAGTAAAATGGGTATAATAATCAAATGCTAAACCATAATGGCTGCTCATCTTGGTAGTGTAAATGGCTTTGGCCATACTGCGTATGGCCAGTTGGGTTAATACGTTTTGTTCTTTATGTCCCTCAATATCAAACATTAATTTGTTTAACGATTTTGCGGTGTCTTTACCCGATTTGGTAGAAATTTTATAGCCAAAGTTGGCGGCAAACTTCGAAAAACTTTCTAAACTGGCTTCCTTAGGCACATCGTGTGCCCGGTAAACAAAAGTTAATTTGGCTTTGCCTTTTTCTTTTTTTGCTACAAACTCGGCCACACGGCGGTTGGCCAGCAACATAAAATCTTCAATCAGTTTATGGGCATCTTTACGTTCTTTGGTATATACGCCAATGGGTTTTCCGTTTCCATCGAGCTTAAATTTTACTTCGGCGGTTTCAAAACTTATGGCACCATCGTTAAATTTTCGTTCACGTAGCTTGTAAGCCAAGGCGTTAAGGTTTAAAATTTCCTCGCAAAACTGGCCTGCTTTGTTTTCAATAATTTCTTGCACATCTTCGTAGGCAAAGCGTTTATCCGAATATATTACCGTACGGCCAAACCATTCGTTTTTAATTTGTGCTTCGCTATCTAACTCAAAAACCGCCGAAAAACATAATTTTTCTTCGTTTGGCCTAAGCGAGCATAAACCATTGGACAAAGTTTCGGGCAGCATAGGTATTACCCTATCTACCAAATAAACCGAAGTACTACGCTCAAAGGCTTCTTTATCTAAATCCGACTCGGGGATTACATAATGCGAAACATCGGCAATGTGTACGCCCACTTCGGTATTGCCGTTTTCTAATATTTTGTACGATATGGCATCATCAAAATCTTTGGCATCAAAAGGGTCGATGGTAAAGGTAAGCACCTGCCTAAAATCTTTTCGTTTGGCAATTTCATCGGCAGTAATTTCGGTACTTATTTGTGCGGCTTCTTGCTCTACTTCTATCGGAAACGAAAGCGGAAAGCCGTATTCGGCCAGTATAGCGTTCATTTCGGTATTGTTTTCGCCTTGTTTGCCCAGCACATCTTTTATAACACCTACTGGGTTTTTTGCGCCAGCCGGCCAATCTACAATTTTGGCTAAGGCTTTATCACCGTTTTTAGCCCCGTTTAAATCCCCCAAAGGGATAAAAATATCGTGTAACATTTTACGGTCGTCGGGTATAAAAAAAGCAAAGTGTTGCGCCAATTTTACAATGCCAGTAAACTCCATTTTTGCTCGGGTAACAATTTCAACTACTTCGCCTTCTTTGCGGCCGCCTCGGCTATTGGCATATACATGAAGTTTTACACGGTCGCCATGTAGGGCATTTCTTAGCTTTCGGGGGGCAATAAATATATCTTTTTCAAACTCGTCTTCGGGCAATAAAAACGCCGACCCATTGGCCGCCATATCTATTTTACCAAACATAAAAGCCTTTACTTCGTGTAATTGGTATTTACCTTTTTCTATTTCTACAATTAGGCCTTTAAATAATTCGTCGTTTAGCGTGTTTTGTAACACACTTTTGCCTATAGTATCGCTAATGTTTAATTTAGCTGCTAATTGTTTATAGTTTAGCGGTTTGTTTTGGCTTTTGTCGAAAATATCGGCAATGCGCTGTACTAAAGCCTGTTTTATATTTTTATTTTTATTGTCGGACATTTTTGCGTGGTTGTTTCGGATAAATATAATGTTTAAAATATATTGGTGCGCTAAAAAACATTAATCGTTTAAGTTCCAATTATAATTCATGTACATAAGGGTTACACTTTCGTTGATTTTGGTTTTTGCATATTTATTTACAAAAGCAAGCACACTACCGTCTGATTTTACAAAATCGGTTTTATACCAATTAAAAATTTGGGAAAGCATAATTTTTTTGTCGTCAAAGTTGTTGTAAATTGGGTTATTGATAAATAAAATGGTTTGGCTGTTTAGTAATTGTTGCACATTTTGCCCTGTAAAAGCAATATTGCTTAGCTTTGGGCATGATACAGCAGCGCAATTAATGGCAAAATGAATGCGAGGATCGTTAAATTGTTGTAGCAGTTTTTGGTGTTCAATATCGTTTAACGATATTTTTTCTCCATAAAATGGATAAGGCAAGGGCTTATCCCACACTTTGCCATTTTCAATTTCTTTGATAGATGCGCAAGGATAATTTCTTAAAACCTGATCAATAGTGCTGGCATTGTAAACATTTATCCAAAAAGCCAATTGTTCGTTTTGTGGCAATGCGTTTACATTTATACTTTTAAGCGAGTTAAGGTAGCTTTGTAGCTTTAAAATATCTTTTTTAAAACCTTTGTAATTAACTTTACCATTGCTATTAACGTGTTTTTGTAACAGCAAATTGTAGGCGGTATGTATTGGGAGTTTAGGGTTTATTTGTGCGAATATTTGCTGTTCGTATATTAATATTTTCGCTGGGGCGGAGTTAAGTACAGCACAGCCCAGTAGCATTATTATTAAAAATAGGTAGGTTTTTTTCATTATTCTTTTTTTTTAGCCATAACGAATATCGTATTTAATACTGTATGAAGCATGATTTTATTTTTAAAATTTTTATTAAAAAATATCCTACAATTGATTTCCTAAAAACATTCTAAACTTTATCTTTGAAAATCAAGCGTAATAAAAATATTTTGAAAAAACGAATAGCCATTTTTGCTTCGGGCTCGGGTTCCAATGCACAAAAAATAATGGAACATTTTAAAAAAAACGACAGCATCGAAGTTGCTTTAGTATTAACCAATAATCCCGATGCTTTTGTGTTACAACGGGCCGATAACTTTGAAGTACCTACCCATATTTTTGATAAACCAGAGTTTATGCAGGCCGATAAAATGTTGACTCTACTGTATAATATGCAAATTGATTTTATCGTTTTAGCTGGTTTTTTATGGTTAATACCCAGTTACTTATTAAAAACATACCCCAATAAAATAGTAAATATTCATCCTTCGCTTTTGCCCAAATATGGCGGTAAGGGTATGTATGGCGATAAAGTTCATGCAGAAATCTTAAAAAACAAAGAACCCGAATCGGGCATTACCATACATTTTGTAAACGAACAATTTGACGAAGGAGAAATAATACACCAATCACATTTTAAAATCGATAAAAAAGACGACCTAGAAATGATAAAATTTAAAGGCCATCAATTAGAACACTTACATTACCCACGCATAATAGAAACGTTGTTAAAAAAGATGAAAAGTGTATAAAAAAACCGTAAATATTTTCGCCCCAAACAATAATAAATTATGAGCAAAGAAGTAAACGTTGGCTTAATACAAGCTAGCTGTACAGCCAATAAAGAAGAAAACTTACAAAAAGCAATTACAAAAATAAGAGAAGCTGCCGCAAAAGGAGCACAAATAATTTGCTTGCAAGAGTTGTTTACCTCGCTTTATTTTTGTGATGTTGAGGATTATGACAATTTTTTATTAGCCGAAAGCATCCCCGGTTTATCCACAGATGCCTTGCAAATTGTAGCTGCCGAACTAGGTGTGGTAATTATAGCCTCGCTTTTCGAAAAACGAGCCCAAGGCTTATACCACAATACCACCGCAGTACTAGATGCTGATGGTACCTACTTGGGCAAGTACCGAAAAATGCACATACCCGACGACCCCGGCTTTTACGAAAAATTTTATTTCACCCCTGGCGATTTAGGTTACAAAGTATTTAAAACCAAATTTGCTACCGTAGGCGTACTTATTTGCTGGGACCAATGGTACCCCGAAGCTGCCCGAATTACAGCACTAATGGGAGCCGAAATATTGTTTTACCCCACCGCCATTGGCTGGGCAACTACACAAGACGAAGCCACCAATACCGAGCAATACAACGCTTGGCAAACCATTCAACGCTCACACGCTATTGCCAATGGTGTGCATGTAGTAAGCGTAAATAGGGTAGGGGTTGAGGCTGGTGTACAATTTTGGGGTGGTTCATTTATCTCCAACCCTTTTGGTACCATATTGTACCAAGCGGCCCACAACAACGAAGAAATAATTGTACACCCAATCAACCTTAATAAAACAGATAGCTACCGCATACATTGGCCGTTTTTAAGAGACAGAAGAATTGATAGCTACCAGCCTATAGTAAATAGAATGATTGATTGATGAATTTTTCTCTTTTTTAGCACAATTATCTTTTAAAATTTATCAATTACCAAATAAAATTAACAATAAAAAACAGGCAATAATAATCTATTTAGCTAAACACGATAGTTGATAAAAAAAAATCAAGTAACAATCCCAAAAAGCAGATACATAAACTTTAAAAAAAAGTTTTTGAGTATAAATTGCAATATAATGACCGATAAAAAACCGTTTATTATATCAATTGTTATAAGTTTATGTACATTTGTTCACAATTATTACAATCCAAAATAAGATGATTAAAACCCCCATATATTTAGATAACAACGCTACTACACAAATGGATCCACGTGTATTGGAGGCCATGTTACCTTATTTTACCGAAAAATTTGGCAATGCAGCAAGCCGTAACCACCCTTATGGCTGGGTAGCCGAAGAAGGGGTTGATTACGCCCGAGAGCAAGTAGCTAAATTAATTGGTGCAAACGAAAAAGAAATTATTTTTACTTCGGGTGCAACCGAATCGGATAACTTAGCCATCAAAGGCGTTTACGAAATGTATAAAGATAAAGGTAACCACATAATTACCCTTACTACCGAGCATAAAGCCGTACTTGATGCTTGTAAACATTTAGAAAAACTGGGCGCACATATTACTTATTTAGATGTTGAAAGCGATGGCTTAGTTGATTTACAAAAACTAGAAGCCGCCATGACGCCCGAAACCATTTTGGTAGCCATTATGTATGCCAATAACGAAATTGGTGTAATACAACCTGTTAAGCAAATATCGGCCATAGCCCATAAATTTGGTGCATTGTTTTTTACCGATGCCGTACAAGCGGTAGGCAAAATACCTGTAAATGTAATTGATGATGGGATTGATTTGCTTGCCCTATCGGGCCATAAAATGTATGGACCCAAAGGTGTAGGTGCATTGTATGTAAGGCGTAAAAATCCAAGAGTAAAAGTAACCTCGCAAATGGATGGTGGTGGCCACGAACGCGGCATGCGCTCGGGCACTTTAAACGTACCTGGCATTGTGGGTTTGGGTAAAGCCTGCGAGTTGTGTTTTGATGAAATGGAAACCGAAGCCATACGTTTAACAGCTTTACGCGATAAATTAGAAAGCAGTTTAAGTGAGTTAGAAGAATCGTACGTAAACGGTAACGTAAACCACCGCTTGCCACATACGGCCAATATTTCGTTTAAATATGT
>RDXP01000056.1 GCA_004292865.1 Sphingobacteriales bacterium | reverse complement strand
GGCTTTATAGGCAAGTTTTTTATGTTTTCATCCGCCGTAGCGCAATACCAAATATGGCTGGTGGTAATAGCCATTATAAACGCCATTATTGGCATATTCTATTATTTTAGAGTTATAGTTGCCATGTATTTTAAAGAAGGCAAAAACTTAATTTTAGCTACACCCATACAGTTTAGGTTTGTGTTGGCGGTGAGTGCTATACTTACGATTGTATTTGGCTTGTATCCATCGTTTATTGCTGGGTTATTTAGGTAGATTTATAATAACAAATCAAAAATTTGCTTGTGAGTTAAACAATCTAAATTTAAAAGAGGCTTTAAAATACCTTAAATAAGAGATATTTTGTGCCGAAACTTTGGGGTAAATTAGGATTGCGTTAGCAAGTGCTTTTCAATTTCTATTGCGCTCATCATTTGTTGTTGGCCAGTAAGCATATTCTTAAACGTTAGCTTGCCCGTTTTCATTTCTTCGTTACCTACAATAATGGCGTATGGTATATTTTTATCGTTGGCATATTGCATTTGTTTTTTAATTTTTGTGCCAAAGGGGTATAATTCGGCAGCAATATTTTGTTTACGTAAATGGTTTAAAACAGATAAGCTATAAGTTTCTTCGTATTGCCCCAAAACACAAATAAGTACCTGGGTTGATTGCTCGGCACTTGCCGAAAAAAGATTTAGTTCGTCCAAAACATCGTAAATTCTATCGGCACCAAATGATATGCCTACGCCTGTTAAGCCTGCTTGGCCAAACATCTCCGTAAGGTTATCGTAACGGCCACCACCGCCAATACTACCCATGGTGGCTTGGTGGGTTTTAACCTCGAAAATACAACCTGTATAATAATTTAGGCCTCGGGCAAGGCTAAGGTCTAATTCAACTTTTGCGTTTTGCAGGGTAAAGTTAGTTAGGTAATTTAATACGGTATAAATTTCGTTAATGCCCTGTAAGCCTGTGGGCGATGTTGCCAAAATCAGCTTTAGGCTTTCTAATTTAGAGGCATTGTTTCCGCTCAGCAGTATAATGGGTTTCAGTTGTTCGATATCGGAGGTATTAAATCCTTTGCTTAAAAGCTCGGTTTGCACTCCATCGAAACCTATTTTATCTAGCTTATCAATGGCAACGGTAAGGTCGATAATGGATTCGGGTTTTCCCAAAACATCAGATATGCCCGTTAATATTTTACGGTTGTTAATTTTTATCGAAAAATCGGTTAAGCCTAAATTGCTTAATGCTTCATCGTAAATGCAAATAAATTCGGCTTCGTTTAGCAATGAAGCCGAGCCCACCACATCTACATCACATTGGTAAAACTCTCGGTAACGGCCACGTTGCGGCCTATCGGCCCGCCACACGGGCTGTATTTGGAAGCGTTTAAAAGGCAGCGAAATTTCGTTTTGGTGCATTACCACATAGCGGGCAAAAGGTACGGTAAGGTCGTAACGTAAGGCTTTTTCGGCTATTTTGGGACTTAGTGCTTGCGATTTTAAGTCGGCCAAGGCGGTTCCTACTTTAGCTAAATAATCGCCACTGTTTAGTACTTTAAAAATAAGTTGGTCGCCCTCGTCGCCGTATTTACCTGTTAGGGTATCAAGGTTTTCCATCGTTGGTGTTTGAATTTCTTGGTAACCATATTTTTTAAATACTTTTTTTAGGGTATCAAAAATATAATTACGCCTGCCCATTTGCTTGGGATTAAAATCGCGGGTACCCTTTGGTATTGCTGCCTTCATATTTGCCATAAGGCGAAAGTAAACAATCTAACTGTTTTGGGAAATTATTAGAGTGGGATTTTTTTTTGAGAAAATATTACACCCTTTAAAAATGGTTTTGGATATTTAAGGCTTACTTTCGTATTTTTCTACAGGGGTATAATACCATTTATCAATCACGTTAGATTGTTCTTTTTCGTTTAGTTTATTAAACTCGGGGTTGGCTTTTAAAAATATTTTGAATGCGCTAGACTGTTTATACCACAGTATGGCGTATTCGTTGGCGTTTTTCATGCCGTATTTATTTAAAAACTGGGCATAGTTTTTTTGATTTTTTAAAATCTTATGTTGGTTTTCGCTTATCTCTTTAACAGCTTCTTTGGATGCAGGTAGTACAAAATCATTTTTACGTTCGTTAAACTCCCGTTTTGATTTTAAAAAATCGGTAAAGGTTGGGTCTTTATCTAGCTTATAGTAAAAATAAGTTAGGTTTTTATCTTCTTTTTGTGCAAAAACTTGGGTGCTGGTTAACAGTATCAATAATAACAACTTTTTCATGTGCGGTACTTTTTTATTTAAGTTTCAAACTTACACAATGATACTGATTTAAGAATGTGTTTGTGTTCAAAAAATTTAACTAATGGGTATAATTACAGCACAAAAAATCTAAAGAAGCTATATTTATTACTGTAAACCTAGGGTCGATTAATAAAATATCAATATTTATAATTAAGGCGTTTACTGCATGTATAGGCAATGCAACACACTGTATGCTAAAGCTGTAAAAGCAGCATCAGCAACAAAATTAAACTAAAGATTAATAATGGGCTTAGGTTATTAGCTATTTTTAAAACCCAATACCAAACTGAAA